>CAZHJO010000208.1:0-5685 GCA_964532755.1 uncultured Maribacter sp.
TCGACCTTGATTACCGTACCGGTAATCCATTTGGCCTCGTCCATAGTTAATAAATACACTGCATTGGCGATATCTTCAGGGGTTGTGAGCCTATTATTGGGATTTCGTTTCAGTGCTTCTGCTTTATTTTTTTGATGTCCTGGTATCATTTCAAAGGATTTGGTCGGTGTGATCCCCGCCTGTAAACAATTTGCCTTAATGCCCAGAAGTGCAAACTCCAGGGCAATACTACGGGTAAGCGATTCAAGAGCGACTTTGGCCAAAGAAACTGCCGCATAATTGGGAAAGGATCTATTGTTTCCTTCACTTGTAAATGAAATAATACGTGCATCCGAAGCGAACAAATCGGTATTTATCAGGGCTTTTGTCCAATCATAGAGACTGAGTGCCATAGCCTCCAAAGTAATCTTTAGGTCTTGGTCTGTCAACGTATCCTGATCTTCGGCATACATGGGTTTTAAATTTCCTTTGGCTATACTATGTACCAAGACACCGATCTTATGGCCAGTAGGAAGTGATGCCATAATTTCATTGATCACCACATTACGCTTATCGCTTTGTAATGCATTGACATTAAAGGCCATGAACAAACCCCCATGGGAAGTAATATCAGCAAACTCCGTGTTTATTGCTTCCATATCGGCCCTTCTGTCCCTATGAACTATAATGATATGAAATCCGTGTCTGGCCAATTTCTTGGCGGTAGCCAATCCCAATCCACTACTTCCCCCTAAAATTAGTGCCCAATTGTTTTTCATTTTAGAAACCTAATATTATA
Source organism: uncultured Maribacter sp. (assembly GCA_964532755.1). Lineage (GTDB taxonomy): Bacteria > Bacteroidota > Bacteroidia > Flavobacteriales > Flavobacteriaceae > Maribacter_A. The sequence goes on from CAZHJO010000208.1 coordinate 779, forward strand.
TCATTCATTTTCTTCACCATTCCAACAATACCCGTTGCGCTGAAAAACCGGGACCGAAACTCAGTATCAAGCCTTGCTCGCCTGGCGATATTCCTTTTTTCATAAAACGTTCCAATACATACAACACGGTCACACTGCTCATATTTCCATAAAGTCGTAGCACTTCCCTGGTATCATCTATGTTCTTACCCAGTTCTCCGAACAGGTCCTCGACGGTCTGTACTATCTTTCTTCCACCGGGATGAAATACCAAATGGTCTACCTTGGTAATCGAACTTCCGTTCATTTCCAAAAAAGGATGTACGATATCCTCAAAATGGTCCGCAATAGCTTCTGGCACGCCAGGGTCCAATATCATTTTCAGTCCGTTATTGGTCAAATCAAAACCCATGAGATGCGTGGCATCCTCGAAATGGTACATTTCTTCCCCAATGATTCTCGGACCTTGGGCATCTTCCTCAGAAGAAAGTAGAACACATGCAGCACCATCACCGAATATTGCTGCACTGACCATATTGGCCATTGAAAAGTCATTCATTTGAAAAGTAGCCGTAGGGCTTTCTACAGCGATCAAGGCGATTCTCTTGTTTGGGTTTGATTTCAAAAAATTATGGGCATATATAAGGCCAGAAACCCCAGCAGCACAACCCATCTCTGTTACCGGTAATCGTACGATGTCCTGGCGCAGTTTTAAGGCATTGATCAAATAGGCATCCAAAGAAGGAATCATTATTCCCGTGCAACTAACGGTAATGATAAAATCCAACGTTTCCGGTTGCCAATTTGCCTTTTCCAGTGCTTTTTGCAATACAGCAATGCCTAATTTTTTGGACTCCTCGACATAAATGGCATTCTTATCCTCAAAAGAGGTAGCTAAGAACACCTCCTCTATGGGCATAATACCATACCGCCTGTCCACGGCAGCGCCCTCGAATATTTTAATGACCTTTCGTCTAAATCGTTCCTCCTGGCCTTGAAGCCATTGATCAACGTAGGGCAATATCTCCTTTGTTTCCCTACAATGTGGCGGCAGTTCTTTGGTAACAGCAACTATTCGAGCGTTGTTCATAGTAATTCATCTGTCGCTATTTCCGTATGATCCATACATACCTGAATGCCCATTTCCAGGATATTTCATGATGCACATCGGATAAAGAGCTAGAGAGTGCCTTTAATTCGGACTTCAGAAACCCCCTTCTTATAGAGGTAAGTCCGTCTTGCTTGGCAACCTTTGTTTTTATAAAAATAAGGCTAAATACTTTAAATAGACAATAGGCCAATCCATTGCGATGAAGGTCATTGATTACCACCCCAATGGATGCCAATCGCATAAATTGGTTTATAAAACTGAGTATATCAGAATTTTGAAAATGATGCAATGTCAAAGTGGTAATTACGATATCGCATCCATAATCCGTAAAATCAGCATTCAAAACATCCTTTTCCAGAAACGCTATTTCCGGAAAATCAAATGAAGCTTGTTTAGCAAGTTGTAAGGCATCGCTATTGAGGTCAATTCCTACTAATTTCAGTGGAATGTTCCGCTCTCTTGCCAAGCTTGCCAGCTCTCGGAGCATATTGCCCTCACCGCATCCCACATCCAATATCGTATAGGAATCTTTGGGACGTTCTGCAATAAGCCTAAATACTGCATTTATTGTAATCCTGTTGCCGCCTAGAATCCGATTTACCCTATTGATGTCATGCAATACAGCGGCCAACGCTTGAGAATTTCCTTGGAAGTTATCCAAGACCTCTTTTTGCTTACTTCGTTCCTTAAGATTAATCATTATACTATGGGTTTCCCATGGGTTTTGGTAATAATATTTCGTAATAGTCCTGGAGAAGCACCTATAGCACTTACGCCCATAGCCATATATTTTTTATTAAGCAGCATATATTGCAATCTTCTGCCATACCACAGTCTTCTTTTAAAGGTCCGATTCCAATTTTTGACATACTCATTTTCCATTTGCATACGATCATATGTTTCTTTCTCCATAAAATCACGAATACCCTCTGAGGCCATTTTGGCACTATGAATGGCCATTGCCATCCCATTTCCGCACAACGGATGTATTAGTCCGGCCGTATCGCCACACATTAGAATATGGTCTACAAGGGGCTCTTTCTTTTCGAAGGAAATTTGGGCAATGGTAAGCGGATTTTCGAATACTGGTTTTGCTTCGTTCAAAAAAACGCTTAAATGTCTATTTTCTGAAACTACATTTTTATTGAAACGCTCAATGCCGCCATGCTTCTTAAAACTATCATAACTCGTTAAATAGCAAAAATTCACGGCACCTGTCTCTATTTTGGAGAGTCCGCCATATCCTCCCTCAAAATTATGTAAAGCCACTTGGTGCTCAGGAATACCTTCATAATGAAAATGACCCTTGACGGCCAGCCAGGGTTGTTTCTTATAGATGAAATTACGTTGTAAGGTCTTGTCCAATGCTGATCTTTTGCCATAGGCGCCTATGACTACTTTGGCTGCAAAGGATTCGCCCTCAGTGGTGACATGAAATCGGTTTTGACCCAAATGTACTCCGGAAACCTTTGAAAAAATGAATTTAACCTGCTGTTCCCTGGCTTTTTCGTACAAAAGGTTATCTAAGGCGTATCTGCTTATTCCCATACCGCCCAAAGGTAGTTTGGCCTTGGCAATATGTCCATTTATAGTGCTTATTTGAAACTCGGTAATTACTACAGCTCCAGCTGAGGGGAGATCAATACCAAGCTTCCTAAGATAAGGGACCACTTCGTTGGAAACATATTCCCCACATACCCTATGATGGGGATAGGGATCAGGTTCGAAGACTACGACATCATAACCGTAGCGGGACAAATCCAATGCGGCTGTAAGTCCGGCCAATCCACCGCCAATTATAATAATATCATGCACCTTCACTTCTAGAAAGGTACATAATTCCAAAAAAAAATCCCGACAAAACTTGCCGGGATTCCTGCTCAAAGCGTGTTAAGTTTATCCTTTGGTCTTTTCTATTGCTTCTTCCTTAAGTTCTTCACTGGCAACAATGGCCAATTCTACCCTTCTATTCTTAGCCTTGCCCTCTGTGGTCGCATTATCTGCCTTCGGCTGATTCTCACCATACCATTTCGTGGTAAACCTAGTTGGACTAATACCTTGCGCAATCAAGTAATTAGTAACAGATTCTGCACGTTGCTGTGATAATTTCATATTGTAATCGTCTGGTCCGGCACTATCGGTATGTCCTTCGACCAATACATTACTTTTGGGATATTCCTTGAAAATACCTGCTAACTTATCCAAAGTTGTTGCTGAAGTTCCTTTAACGTTCGATTTGTTGGTGTCAAAATATACACCGGCATCCTCGGTAAAAGTCACGTTTATACCTTCACCCACCCGTGTTACTTCTGCTCCAGGGATCTCCTCCTCGATCTGTTCGGCTTGACGATCCATACGATCTCCGATATAACCACCGGCTACACCCCCAACTACGGCACCAATTATGGCACCAAGTGCAGTATTGTTTCCTTTACCAATATTATTTCCGAGGACTCCCCCTATAACCGCTCCGCCAGTAGCACCGATTACAGCTCCTTTCTGTTTTTTGTTCGCATTCCTTGTTGCACTACAGCCCGTTATCAGGGCCATGCACATGAATACATAGACACTCTTTCTTATTAAATGCTTCATCTTTTATTTTTTTGTGAATTCGTAAACGATGGTAACTGTCTCACCATCAACAGTATTATTTGATTTTAGGGTCATTTCAGTAGCTGTTAGGGATGTAATATTCAAGCGATAGCCCAAGCCTCCTGAAATATCCTTTAGTTTTTCATCAATAAACTTAAATTGAAGTTGACTTGTATAGTTCTCAGCACGGTCAACTACTGACCACCGAATAAACCGGTCACCCCCTTGGCATAAACTTGAAGTGGCTATGGTATAACGCCCGGTACTGTTATTGTCCCTAAAAAACCAATCGCTGCCTTCAAAACAAATATCCTGGGCATCGTTGAACAGGGTTGCGGAGAAATTACCCGAATTGTTTTCGTAGGAAACATCATTGAGAATCCAGGTGCCACTCAAGAGATTACGTTTTTCCCGCGCTACTTTTGAAACCGAACAGGAAGTGACAAGAAACACTACTGTCCCAAGCAGTAATAACATTTTTTTCATAATACTAATTTAGGATTAGAAGATATATACGTATCCATGACGGTCTTGGATGTAATTTTCCGATGAAATGTCAACAAATAATGAAAGATTTACGGTAAGCCTTTTTCCTACCTAGTAGGCCAATAATTCGACCAAGGCATCTTCAAAACGTCCTTTGGCCAAATAATTGTCCTCCAAGTTCTTCGTAAAAGGGATTGGGGTCTCCAAACTGGCCACCCGCTTCACAGGGGCATCCAAAAACTCAAAACAATTTTCCATGACCATGGCCGAAATGTCACTGGCAATACCACCAAAAAGGCTATCCTCCTGAAGAACAATAAGTTTTCCGGTTTTTCGCACCGAGGTATAGACGGTATCAATATCCAAGGGCTGCAAGGAGCGTAAATCAATCAAATCGGCTGAAATTTCATTATGTTTTTCCAAAGTTTCCAAGGCCCAATGTATACCGGCGCCAAAACTTACAATGGTAATATCCTTGCCTTCTGATAAAACAACCGCCTTACCTAAGGGAAGTGTATAGTATTCGGTTGGTACATCCTGACGAACACTGCGATACAGGGCTTTGTGTTCAAAAAACATTACAGGGTTGGGGTCATTGATCGAAGTTGCCAATAATCCCTTGGCATCATACGGAAAAGCAGGATACACTACTTTTAGACCAGGTGTCTTGGTAAACCAAGCTTCATTGGTCTGGGAATGAAACGGACCTGCCGCTACCCCACCCCCGCACGGCATGCGA
>CAZHJO010000209.1:0-5666 GCA_964532755.1 uncultured Maribacter sp.
TAGAATGAACCAACATTAATATAATAAAACGGAGCGTTTGGCAGAACGCTCCGTTTATAACCTTTTTCAAAATAACTCTCAAATCATTAATAGTCAAACACAAACATCTCTAAAAGAGATATCTAAATCATTGAAATATGAAAACGATTACAAATACAAATTACGTAAAAAATTTAGTTCTTTTGGCAATCATGCTGCTGGCAACCGTAGCCTTTGGGCAGGAAGAAGAAGAATCGAAAAAAGTTAGTATTAGCGGGAGTGTCGATGCTTATTTTAGAACTACTTTTGGCGAAGCTGGTGTAGATGAGACCTCTTCATTTACATCTTTCGCGAACCAAACTGGTTTTGCATTGGGTATGGCAAACATCGTTGGTGCTTATGAAGGGAAAAAAACTGGTGTGGTGGTTGATTTAGTTTTTGGACCAAGAGGTACTGAAGCAACTTTTGAAAATGATGTTTTAAACGGTATCATAAACCAGGCATATGTTTATTGGAATGTTAGTGAAGGTACAACTTTAACTTTTGGTCGTTTCAACACCTTTTTGGGCTATGAGGTAATAGCACCACAAGCTAACTTTAACTATAGCGTTTCGCACTTATTCTCAAATGGACCTTTCTCACATGTGGGGCTTAAGGCTGATTTTGCTCTATCTGATGATGTAAGTTTAATGTTGGGCGTAATGAACCCTTGGGATACAAATGATATAACTACTACTGGAGAATACTCCTTTGGAGCTCAATTAGGAGTATCCGGACAGTATTTAAACCTTTATTATGACAGTGGTAAAGAGGGTGGTTTAGGATTTGAAATTGACTATACTGGTGGATTTGATGTTTCTGAAGATTTCTTCTTTGGAATTAATGCTGCCTACAATAAAAACAGCGAAACGGATAGCGGATTCTACGGGGCAGCAATTTATCCTCAATTAGCCGCATCAGATACTTTTTCTATCGGATTAAGAGGTGAATATTTTGCTGCTACATTAGAAGATTTTGACGACTCGCCAGTATTCGCTGCTACATTAACCGGAAGCTACACGAATGAAAACCTAATTATCAAACCAGAAGTTCGTTTAGATAGTTGGGGTAATGATGTTGAGCCTTTCGGAAGCTTGGCTGATCCATCAAATTCGTTGGCTTCATTTACACTTGCGGCAATATATTCTTTCTAATAACAAAATTAGTTGGTTGAATTATAGTTTGAGTTGATTGAAAACCCTGGCATAAAAGTCAGGGTTTTATTTTTTCCCTTTTTTAAAATCCTTAACTCCGGCCATAACCTTGATATTCAATGCATTTACACTGGGTACAATTGGGCATGAATACTTCTTATTATACGCGCAGTAAGGATTATACGCTTTATTAAAGTCTATTGTGATAAAATTGCCCTTGGGAATTGAAAGATCAATGTATCTTCCTCCGGCATAGGTTTGTTCACCGTTGGTTTGGTCAGTAAAAGGCAGAAATAGATAATCCTTATACTCCTCATCAAGCATCAATTTCCTATTCTGATAAATCTCTAGTTTATGTTCTTTTCCGTTAATCTGAAAATGGGCAATACCATAGACTACCTCTTCAGATTTGCGATCTGTAGTTGTGGGCATTAGAAAAGGCAATGCATCCGGTGTCAACACAAATTTTGCCTTGACCACATAATTTGTGTCTGGCTGAAAAAACGCAAGACTTTCAAAATCCTTGCGGTATCGATCTGGTAAAGGAGAGGTATCGGGATTTTTGAATTCTTCATTCAAGTTGGACTGAAACTCCAAAATATCTTCCAAGGAACTATCCGTCAAAAGCGCGGTTTCTGTTTTCTTTTCATCATGATACTTCTTATCCTGTTTACAGCTTGCAATTAGCATTAAAAAAAACAACGTGAAAAAGGCTTCTTTCATTAGTGATTCATTTGAAAACAAAAGTACAACTTATGTGAATTTTAGCTAGATTTGTTCAAATCATAACCCACGATGCGTCAACAATCGATATATAAAGGCTCCATAATTCATCTAGTCAGGTGGATCCAGTGCTTTTATGCTTAAATTCGATTTGAAATTTAAATTATAAAAGAGCCTGGCAGTATTGTCGGGCTTTATTTATTCGGTGCCAATTAGAATGAAACAGCTATACTTCAATTATATAAATTCTTTCAAAGGACTCTCTAAAGAGGTTTGGTGGCTGGCATTGATTACGCTTGTAAATAGAGCGGGGGCAATGGTCATACCATTTCTATCATTATATCTTACCCAAAGTCTGGGATTTACCTTGGAAAATGTTGGAAGTATAATGACCAGCTTTGGACTAGGATCCCTTGTCGGTGCATGGATTGGAGGTAGCTTAACCGATAGATTTGGATTTTATAAAGTAATGCTTATTAGTTTGGTCGCAACAGGAATGCTTTTTATAGGCATTCAATTTCTTGATGATTTTTGGGCGATTTGTATTGGTATATTCATTCTCATGGTTTTTGCCGATGCCTTTAGACCCGCTGTTTACGTTGCCTTAAATGCTTATAGCAAAACTGGGAACAAAACACGATCCGTTTCTTTGATTCGTTTGGCCATAAATTTGGGGTTTTCAGCCGGTCCGGCAATTGGTGGGATTATCATTGGTTCTTTAGGGTATCTCGGATTGTTCTGGGTCGATGGCTTAACATGCATTTTGGCCGGCGCCTTATTGTTAGTGGTACTACATCCGAGAAAATCGATTGTATTGGATAATGTACATCATAAATCGCCCAAATCGGCGTACAGCGATTCGAAGTACCTTTTATTCATTGCCGCGATGGTATTGTTCGGATTTGCATTTGTACAATACTTTTCCACTATTCCTGTATACTACAGTGAAATTCATTCCTTAAGTGAATTTCAAATAGGTCTGCTATTGGCGATGAACGGATTTATCATTTTTATTTTTGAAATGCCCTTGATCAAGTATATGGAAAGTAGACCTTGGTCTAAAATTTCGCATATAATCATTGGATTCATATTGACGGCCATTAGTTTTTTAATATTGAATTTTGTTTCCTGGATAGGAGTATTGACTTTGGGAATGCTTTTAGTGACCATAGGTGAAATGATTGCATTCCCGTTTTCGAATGCCTTTGCCATGGACCGTGCCAAAAGAGGGAATCAAGGCGAGTATATGGCATTATACAGTATTTCCTTTTCAATAGCACATGTGTTTGGGCATAACTCCGGAATGCGTTCGGTTGCTAATTTTGGCTATGAATCTACGTGGTATGGCATTAGCATTATATGCATTTTGGGAATATTGCTACTTTTACTTTTACAGCGTCTTTTTAGAAGACATAAATAATGACTAAATGAAATATAACTATCTACTTTTTTTGATCTTTATTCTTTCAACGGGTTGCAATACTAAAAAAGAGCAAGTAAATACCAACCTACAAAAAGAGAGAACATTACCCCTTATTGAAGAGGGGCGTTATAATGTGGCATTCTTAATAATGGACGGAACTTACAATACAGAATTTACAGCTCCCTTTGATATATTTCAACATACACAATTCAGGAAGGGCATAAAGGCAATGAATACATTCACGGTCGCAAACACTTTAGATCCAGTGACCACTTTTGAAGGCCTTCGCATTTTACCTGATTTTGATTATACGAATGATTCTATACCTCAAATAGACATTCTAGTTGTCCCAAGTGCTGAACATCATCTGGACAGTGACTTAAAAGATACTGTAATGCTCAATTTTGTTAAAAAGGTCAATAAAAACGCATTGTATATGACATCACATTGCGATGGCGCTTTTGTGTTGGCCAAGGCCGGTGTTTTGGATGGTGTAACTTCTACGACTTTCCCAAGTGACATTGATCTTTACAGAAAAACATTTCCCCATTTAGAGGTAGCGGATAATGTGCTTTTTGTGCAGGATGGTAAATATATTACATCAGCTGGTGGTGCTAAAAGTTTTGAGGCCGCCCTTTACCTATGTGAAGTTTTATACGGTAAGGAAATTACAGCGGATATAGCCAAAGGATTAGTTATAGATTGGGATATTTCCAAAGTTCCGCACCTTATTCCTCAATGATTTCATATCTCGCTTTTTTCAAATACTTTGCTATCAATGCATTGAATTCAGGTGTTATTCTAAATAGTGCTGTATTTTCCAAGGCATAGATTTCATCGACATCCGAATATCCCCTTTTAAGAAGCTCCTCTAGATAATACAAGGCTGTACCATAGTCTTCTACTTTGGCGTTCAAGGAAATTACCTTAAGATAATAGGAAAAATCATCGGGGGAAGTTATTGTTTTTAACATCCAAAGAAAATTCAATGCCTCTTCATCAAGGGGACTATTCAATTTAATTAAATCAATATTATCGGCAATCAGGGCATTTAAATATCCTTCAAGTCGTGCACCCATTTGTTGCTGCATTATATTAGGACTTTCCTTGTATTTTTTCAAGACGTCCATTTGGTAATTCCACCATCCCAAATTGTTATAATTATACGTATAAATATCTTCTTCAAGCGAATAGTCATATTCATCCTTAATAAAGGATTCCTTGAGTAAAATTGAATTACGATTTCTCTTCTGACTTTTATAACTTGGGCTTCTTCGTAATGCCTTTTGACTATCTTTAAGAGAGTCAACCTTTATCAGTGGTTTATAAACCTGCATAATTTCACCGAGCTTATGGTATGCTTCCAAGGGTTTGTTTTCAGATATCAAACTATTTGCATTGTTTAAATTCCGTTTGTAAGTGTCCAAAATAAAAACCGAATCCTTGGGAATTACATTTTTGGCCATGGCTTCCAAGTCTAGGATCTCAATAGCATGTGAAAGCAATTGTTGCGATGGCCATTTGTGACCGCCATCAAAAACCAAGGTCTGATTTGGAAACTTCATTAAATCAAAGAGTTTTTCCATTTTAACCATTTCCGGGTAGTTAAAATCCTTATCACCTACTACCCCAATAAAATGGAATGGATTTTTACTTGATAACACCTCTTTATTCCCTATTGTCGACCCGCAGGAAATAACCCCATTTATTTGGTTCATAAACGTGGGCATTATAGATGCTACTCTAGCCCCCCCATCAAATCCGGCCGTATAAATTCTTTCCTTATGAATTTTAAACATGGAAAATACAGCGTTGAACATTCTTTTGGATATAAGAACATTCTGAGTCAGGGATAGGCTGTCATTTACATTGTTTGAAGCCGCAAGGATATAATCATTCTTTTCCGCTGCCCCGATAAACATCCGTAAAACTTTATCACCCCTGCCCTGCATGTCATAAACAAAAATCACAGGCCATGCTTTCGAAACTTCAAATTTGGAAGGCAAAAAGAGTGCGAAATCTTCGGGAATGGTATCGTTTATCGCGATACGCTCCATAATAACTCCTTTCTTGAGTGTCAATTGCTGGGCCGTTGATAGAAAGGAAATGCTAAAGGTTAGTACAAGTAATAACTTTTTCATACTGATGGAAACATCAAAAATCTAGCCAAAATTAACCTGCCAAAGATACAAATTAGGTAATTCAAAAATATTTTATTCCCCTATATTACCAATTTCGATTCCTTCGGAATAGGCAACCTTGATTTCATTCGTGCTAAATGCCCTTTTGATCGCTTCATTGGTTTGGAAAGTAACTTCCCAATAATCATCAGGCAGCACATAGGGTCT
>CAZHJO010000210.1:0-5662 GCA_964532755.1 uncultured Maribacter sp.
TACGGTAGCCTTGAGATTCCTGGCTTTAAGATGATCTACTTCATTGGCAAGGCTAAGGTCAAGATGAGCCAATGCATCTTGATAATCTTCCCGGGAGCAGGCTATTTCGGCCAAGGCATAATGTCCGGGTGCCTTAAAAGTCTTGTCCCAGGTTGCATAATACAGGGCATCATAAGCTTCTTTATGCTGTCCCAAATATTTTTGGGCTAGGCCCAAATAATAAAAAGCCTCCGCCGAACGCGCATGGGTGTAATTCCAGTTTGTTCTTTTTGCGGCCCTGGTCAAATGTTTCCTTGCAGCTTCGAACATACCTTTTTTAAGCATTAGAATACCTACGGCCGTATTTACACGTTGGTCCCCAGGATCTCTTCGAAGTGCTTCTTCGTAGTAGGGCATGGGATCCACACTGGGATTATAAAATTGTTCCAATCGCATTCCCGAGAGATAAAGCATTTCGTTGGTTTTGATCTCAGCGGGTAATTTGGGTCTTTCTACTGTTTCGGGCATAGGTGTGCGAGTACCTTTTTCCAAGTCCCCTTCATAGTCATAACCGGGAAATGCCCCTGGGGAGGTTTTTTTCGGGGAATAGGAAATGAGTTCCAAGCCTTCAGCCGAATGTAGGGAAACAACGATTTCATTGGTATCGAACTTGCTCGGTAAGGCTACCTTTTTATTGTAGGGTTTCCCGGGATCAATATCAATGGTTTCCTCCAGTACGAGTTCTTTACCAATATGTAGACGCACTACGGCCTGCGGCCTCTTCGAGGTGGTATTAAAAGCGATCAGTGCATTTCTTTTTTCAATTTCCAGGTTCACCGCCACTTCAATATTTGCATTTTTCACATGCCCCATCATATTACGTACAGGGTAAAAATATTGGCTAATCCTTTTGGTCTCACCCGGTTGTATCCATGCATAATCGGGTTCATTATCAGAATAACCGCCTGCCATTAATTCCAATTCCGGCCCATCGCCATCGGTCAATATTTGGTCCCATACTTTTCCGCGATCGCCACTGCCCGTTGTCCAGAATTTTTTACCTGGATTCGTATGGTTGTCCCCTATGATCGCAGTACCGGCTTGTTTGCCATGATCGTAACCCACCATCCAATCATCCTCATAATTATAGGCGAAATAGGAAATCTGCTTGAAATTATTTTTCCAAAGGCTTATGTCGGTGCCATCGGTGCCTAGTTGGTTACCTAGTTCGGTAAAGTCAACACCGTTGTACGTCTCATGGGCAATGGGCCAACCAGCGTACTCCCTTTTCGCATGCTGTGTTACCCATTCTGTACTCGGCGGAAAAATGACCTGGTAATCTTCGTTCGAATGTACCCCTGCATTCGTAAAATACAGCATGGAGTGTATTACAGGTGACCGATTATAGGCCACCATCGTTGTTTCAAAATAGGATTTCCCTGGATGTACGGTAACACCGACCCTCCATTTCATTCGGTGGCGAAGTTCAATTTCACCGACCCAGGCCGTTACACTCCCGTCGGGATTATCCTCGATGATATAGTCTACCGGGGTAAATGATGTTGCCCGGTGATGATGGAAAACATTCCACTCGATACCTCCAGAGATCCATGCGCCCAGCATACCTATCAATACCGGTTTTATGGCAGTCTGTTTGTATATGAAGTCATACTCATTTGTTTTATCAAGTCCGGTAAATAACTTCCCCCCAATTTCAGGTAAAATGCTTGCCTTGATAAACTCATTCTCTAGATTTAGTGCCTTATAGGTTTTGTCGACCTTAACATCAGTTAATACCTCTCGAATTGGATAAGGATATACACGCCCTTGCGCTCCCTGATAGACCCTTCCGAAATAGAATCTGGGATTTTTACCTTCTTCGCCCGTTAGGTAGGTGGGAAGTGTAACATCTTCTTCCCAAATTTTAGCGGATGATTCATGTTTTTTCTGTGCGAATAGACTTGAATTAAGTCCTAGGAAGAGCAATAAGCAGCTAATAATTTTCAAATTTTGCATGGTGGATGGTATGTTAGTGAATTATTGAACCATAAGTTTGAAGCAGGATCCGTTTTTGCCTGGACCGCTTAAAGGGGAACGGATAAAGATAAAATCAAAAAACTTGATATTAGCTGACAAAAGTCATACAATGATTTGTAGTATTTAATGGTCCGAAGTCGAGGGTTTGTAGTTAGTGATAGACAGCATGGTTTTGTTATGGTCATGACCAAAAAAATCTAAAACCATGATAAATGTTAGTTTTTAAGCGAACAATAAAGGATACTTTTGTCTTCAATTAAAAAACAAAGTATGAGCAATTCTAAAGCGTGTTTGGTCTGTGAGAAACCATCAAATGAAACCCCAGTGACCAAATTTTATTATCAGGAAAGTGAATTCTATATCTGCCCTCAGCATATGCCCGTTATAATCCATAATCCCCAGGAATTAGTTGGATTATTGGAAGGCGCTGATAAGTTGCAAGGAGGGTGAATTAGTTCGATAGTTGGGAGTCTGAAGACGGAAACTTGGCCCCAATAACTATCGGAGTTGAGTTTTGTGCAAACACTTCAGTTCGTATCGAGTCTGGTATGTATAGCTTCCAAAATACGTTCACTGCCTTGTTGAAACTGTTCGATAGTAGGGACATAGTTTTCATAAAATATGCTATAACGAAAAGCACATAAATTTTTGAACTCTCTATTAGTCAGCATATAGTCAATAAACTCTTCATCTTTTTTATTTTGCATTATATTGGAGTACCAATCTTGATTTTTCCATAGATCATTCGTTTTAATCAAATCATCGATAATTATGGTCTCCACTTTCTCGGAAAAGAAAATAGAACTTGCGTAGAAATTAATAATTCTAAAGGCCAAGGAGTCCTTTTCACCGACCCTGTTGTCATCAAAGTTGCCCAGTAAATTATAGCCTCTCTTTTCTATATTTAAAACCCTTACATCTGTTAATATGGAGAGGATAATCCCATTTTCTTCAATATCCTTTATCTTTAAAGAGTCATTCAGGATTTTTTTAAAGATTGCTTTTCGTTCTTTCATGAAGTTCAGTACCATGGCAACTTCAGAAGAATCATTTTTTAGGTCTTCAGCTACAGTCCTATAAATGTTGTTTAAAGCCTTGCCTTTTTGGCGGGATTGATTCCAGTTATTGATACTGAGTGCAATCAAAATACCAATAACAACGAGCACAATTTCCCCAATTGCATATTTTAGGTACTTGGCGGTTTTTTCTTTTTTTAGAAGATTTTGACGTAGACGTCGAAAAAAATGAATCATTGTTCAATCCTTGGTCATGATGAAGGCTTGCTTAAAGATAAAACATTTCCCATTTACCAAAGTACATGTGCCAAATTAGGTGAAATATGGGTTTTATAAATTCGGTTTATTTGCTCCATTTGTGTTTCAGTTAAATCTGGCAATTCTGCTGCCTGTATATTCGAAAGTACCTGATCTGGGTTTGAAGCACCGGGAATAACACAACTGACTTCAGGGAACATCAAAATCCATTTAAGGGCCAAGGCTGATAACTTGGTTTCGGCCCCAAAGATGCCCTTAAGTTCCTCAACTGCCTCGAGACCTTTTTTATAATCCAATCCCGCAAATGCTTCATTATTGCTAAATGTCTCGTTCGCTCTTATCGGAGCGCGATGATCCTCTTTTCCAAATGTGGTATGGGTGGTGAATTTTCCGGTTAAGAGTCCACTCGCCAAGGGAACCCGTGCCAGTATACCTACGCTCTTTTTCTTGGCTTCCGCAAAGATTTTTTCGGAAGGGAGCTGTCGCAACATGTTGAAGATAATCTGTACTGTGGTCACATTGTCATATTCCATGGCTTTCATTGCCTGATCCACCAACTTAACACTAACCCCAAGATGCAGTATTTTACCTTCCTTTTTCAGGCCATTGAACAAATCGAAGATTTCGGGTCGGTAAAATGTTTCGGAAGGCGGGCAATGTAATTGAATAAGGTCTATGGTCTCCAAGCCCATATTTCGTAAACTATCCTCAACATACTTTCGTAAGACCTGGGTAGTATAGCCTTCGTCTGTATGGGGAGAAATCCTTCGGCCACATTTGGTGGCCACGTAAATGCGTTCACTTCGGGAACGTACCAATCGACCAACGGCTTTTTCACTTTCTCTATCACTATACACATCGGCCGTATCAATAAAATTCACCCCATTGTCCACTGAGGCATTCAGTATGGCGTCTGCACTGTCATGACTGAAAGGGCTCCCCCATTTTCCGCCTACCTGCCATGTTCCCGTACCAATTTCCGATATTTCAAATCCGGTTTTTCCAAGCGTGCGTTTTTTCATAAGTATAACTATTCAATTCAATTTCAATATTCATTGTATTTGAGCATAGCAAGATAAGGGCAAAGCACCTAAAATCGACTGACGAAAATCATTGGGCAAACTTTGTGGTAAATTAGAAGGCCCTATTTTTTAGGATATTGTTCCAATAGTTCAATAAAGACACCCAGGTCTTTTTGGGTATCCAAATAGCTATAT
The DNA here is from genome assembly GCA_964532755.1 of uncultured Maribacter sp. GTDB lineage: Bacteria > Bacteroidota > Bacteroidia > Flavobacteriales > Flavobacteriaceae > Maribacter_A. The sequence continues at coordinate 4,508 of CAZHJO010000210.1, forward strand.
TCACCACCGTCCCATCCTCCTTTTTGGGTCTCCCCATAGCCTTTTTCCTTAAAAAGGTCAACGTAGGTTTCTCCCAAGCCTTGCACATGAAATGCGGCATGGTGCACGACCGCCCCGTTTTTGCCAAGTACCTCTTTCCAATGGCTATTGGCATCGCCATAAGGTTCTATGAGTTCTATCTGTATATTCTCTAATGATATAAAGGCCAATTTGGCCTTGGCGTCAGAGAGCATATTCCTATAATGGGTGGGATTGTCCTCATGCCCAATGGCATTTCTGATCTCGGGTCGATCAACATCGGGCAGTACCTCCATCCATTTGTCGAGTGCGTGCTCAATATTGGGCACCACAATGCCAATATGCGCCATTTTGGTATTGGGCAATATCCCTTTATTGGGAGTTGCAGCTGTGTCCGCTACAAAGGCCATAAGGCCAAAGCACATAAGAACCAGGAGTATATTCGTTTTGTTCATGCTTCAATTATTTAATAGATTTAAAGTTAGTTGCTTTCGTGCAATAATTCATCAACATCAGTTTGTAATTCCTGGTAGGTTTTGTAACTGCCAAATCTAAATTTACGTTTTTCGCCTTTAAGCATCACTGTTGCAGGCAAAGCCCCATACCAGGAGGTATCGATTTTATCCGTCCATATGTTATAGTTTGGGTCTGTAAGTACCACGACTTCCGGTATGATGCCAAGTTTCTTTACAAAAGGGTGAATATGGGTCTCCAATCGTTTTGCCTTTTCCAGACTGACCAAGATAATTCTCACCTTCTTACTTTGGTATTCGGTCTGTAATTTGTTGAAATGGGGCATCTCTTTGATACAGGGTGCACAGGTAGTCGACCAAAAGTTCAAGATCACTACCTCATGGTCCCCAGCATCGATCATGGCTTGTAGTTCTGAAAACTGACCCAGTACTTCTATGGTAGCGTTGACGCTCCTTTCTTTTGATGTACAGGAGACATTCAGGCTTACTAAAAAGGCAAGATAAATGGCTAAACTATATTTCATCTGTTGGTTATATCGCATAAGGTTGGTGCAAGGTAAGGGCAAGCAAAGGATTATTCTGTAACAGAAGTGACAGAACCAATTTCATTAGTTGTTTGAAGCCAATAGTTATTAGCCGGTCGACAGCGCGATTACCTAACTTT
>CAZHJO010000211.1:0-5652 GCA_964532755.1 uncultured Maribacter sp.
TAACTTATTCGTAGCCATGTGATTTTAGGTTGCATATATCAAAGTTATTTGGGGGCCAAATATTGCCTCAATTAACATGACACAACATTGATACATTATCATTAACTATTATACTTCTTATTCAACAGATTGTTTTTTTGAACTTTTTAATCGTGTATTTGAATCGGAATCACCCATATCTTCAGAGAACAGAACAATTATCACGCAAGCGAAAACAAAACATATTGCAAAGAAGCAAAACAAGTTTATGTAATTGACCATAAGTAGGAAATTTCTTGAAATCTAAGAAAATCCAACCACAAACATGTTTGTTCCGTATTAAATTCGACCAAAAACACTTTTGGCAACTTCTTATAATTATAAATTGTTGGAATAGTTTATAATCGTTTATTTGAACTTTTATAGTCCTTAAAGACTGTAACAAATTAGTGGATTTTTTATCTTTTAAAAAGGACAATCCTTAAAACCTTCCATAATGAAACCAACCAACTTTATGAAAGCATCGTTGAACCTACTTGTATTGCTTGTTTTAGTTCTAAGCTGTAAACAACAAAAATCCGCGGATGATGAACAGCCCAAATCGGCTAAAATTTTTGAGAAAGATGAACCAAGTGCTGTGGGAATCAACCCTATTGTACTTAGGGATATGGAAAAAGCGATTGCCTCGGATGAATACCCGAATATCCATAGTGTATTAATCTCAAAGAACGGAAAATTGGTCTACGAGCGCTACTTTGAAGGAAGCGATGAGTTATGGGGAGACAGTCTTGGTGTCGTTCAACACAGCAAGGAAAAACTGCACGATGTCCGCAGTATCTCCAAATCAATAGTTTCGGCATGCCTTGGCCTGGCAATAGAACAAGGCAAGATCAAAGATGTGAATCAAAAAGTATTCGATTTTTTCCCTGAATATGCAGAATATAACGTAGCACAAAAATCCAATTTATCCCTTCTACATTTGTTGACCATGACCTCAGGACTGGAATGGAACGAAGACATACCCTATTCCGACCCTGAAAACAGCGAAATAAAAATGACCTCTAGCCCGGATCCTATGGAATATGTGCTAAGCCGACCTATGGAATCCGCTCCCGGTAAGAGGTGGGAATACAATGGCGGAACTACACAATTGTTGGCGGCTATTATCAAAAAGACCACAGGTCTGCAAATAGACGACTTTGCAAAGCAACATCTTTTTCGACCCTTGGAGATTGATCAATTTGAATGGACAAAATTCCCGGATTTGGAAATGCCCGCAGCTGCGTCAGGACTAAGATTGACTTCTCGAGATCTGTTAAAGTTTGGAATTCTATATGCCCAAAAAGGACAATGGAAAGGAAAGCCATTACTTTCAGAAGATTGGATAAAAGAGTCTATGAGATCACATATTATGTTCGGACGAAACAACAATGTAGGCTATGGTTATCAATTTTGGATACTGGACGGAAATACTATTGCTGAAAATCAAAATCATTCAATAGTTGCCGCTTTTGGCAATGGTGACCAAAGGATCTATTTGGACGAAGTCAACCAATTGATCGTAGTGGTAACCGCTGGGAATTATAACAAATGGTCCATAAAAAAGGATTCCGAAGCACTTTTAAGTGATTTTATTTACCCTTCTTTTCTGAATTAGTTTAGTGCGATTATCGTTTTTTAGAACTTTACTGGCTAGGACTTTTCATAGGACACGATCTTAGCCTTTATTTTCTTTTTCATCAATAAATACGGCTCCAATTTATTGTTGTCCATGATTTGATTGGATTCTTGATCGAGGTTATTCAATTGGGAATTTACTATATAAAAAATATGTCCGTCAACTATATCAAAGGTTGTTGGTAAAATAAAATGTTCTCCGTACGGAACGATTTTTTCCTTTCTAATTATTTTTTCTTTTGTTTCATTAAGGTAGTACCGAAAAACACCTTGCTTACTTGTGTCCCTCCTTGCATTTACAATACCGATCAAACTATTTTTATAATATTTCATTCCATCAATTCCAACGTGATCCATATTTGGCTCATTAAGAATACTTTTCGATTTTAAGTCTATTATACGGATTCCTGTATTATACGACGCCAGGTAAAGATATTTGTCATCATCAGAAATGCTTATTCCATTGGAATGGGCGATTTCATCGTCTTCCAAGTAAACCTCCAACGTTCCACTTGATCGCTGAATTGTATAGATTTTATTGCTTTCAGAATCAGTAATATAAATATCATTATTTGAGCTAATAGCCAAATCATTTAAATAGATGAAGGTCGAGTCATTAATGGAAAAGGAATTGATCAAATCACCTGTTTTTAGATTTAATAGCAGTAAGATTGATTTGTTATTATTTTTAGGTAGGCTATTGCCAAGTGCAAATAACGTGTCGCCTTTGATTGTCATTCCAAAACCTGATAGGTAATTATATTGATTACTCTCAATAAATTCTGTTGGACTACTTCCATCAAGTTTACATTTTACTATTTTGTTTTTTCTTAGGCTATTCAAAAAAACGGTTTTGGATTTTGAATCAATTGCTATTCCCTCAGGTATAAGGTCTTTTTCAAAATTTAAGGTTATTGGTTCAGTAGCTTCTTTGTTGCAAGAATTTAGACCTATTAATATTAAAACAAAGGCAATTATTTTCATTTTTCTTCTATCCTATTAATAAGGGCTAACGGTTTGTGTATGATTGGATGCGAAAAAACAGTACCGATTTTTCCCTCTATTGACAAGTTAATTAATTCAAGTGAATTTCCGGTGAGGAAATTCCTTAGTAATTAATTATACAAGTTGTCGCCTTTTAGTGCATTGATCATTATTTTTTTTTTAAGCCGAAAAAAGGTCGTACATATTTCCTTCTTCGAACTAAAAACTCATATATTATCCATGAAAATACAAATGTACCAACAATCATAATTGAAGCTTTTAATCCCAATGACCATTCTAAATTCATAACATAATAAGCTATAACCATCATAATGGTTTGATGTAAAATGTAAAATGGATAGACAGCTTCGTTACAGTATTGAAGTATTTTGCTTTTTCTGTTTAAATATTTTGATGCAAATCCAAATAATGCCAAAACCCATGACCAAAGATTAGCCACTTTTAAGAACGCTTCAGTAAAATGCCTGAAATAAGAATCTTCATAAGTTTCGACTAAAAACAACATTATCGTAAAACAGACTAGTCCTGCAAGCAAAAAATGTTTCCCATGTTTTTCAACTGTAACCCAAAACGCATCCTTAACTGTAATCAATAAATACCCGAACAGGAACATAATCATGTAATTGATTATTGTAAACCAATCACCAATCAAAGCGTGGGTAATATCAAAAAAAGGCTCAATTAGGGCTTCAGCAAGATACAATGGAATAATAAATAAGTATATTTTCAATGGGCTTCTAACAATTTGTCCTAACCATGAATTGAATTTGTTTTGAGGATGGTTTTTAAGATGTAGGAATATGGGAATCAGAACCAGGGAAAACAGCAATAAATATGGCAAAAACCAAAGATGATGCCAGCTGATATTTCCATCGGGATAGGACCCGTTGAACGCCTCCAGAGGCCAGAACTCCAAATAATTTCCTGAATACTGATCCTTAGCAATCCTCTCAAGGTAAACTTGCGGGGGAATAATAAATATCATCCCAAAAACCAAAGGGACAAATAACCTTTTTATACGTTCTAAGGTAAATTCACTACCTGATCTTTTTCGCAATGCATAATAAGTTCCCATGCCCGAAATAATGAATAAAATAGGTAGGCGCCATTGATTTAAGAACCACATGGGATATCTGAGCCAATCATAGAGATAATTATTTTTGATATGATAGTCCCATGGGACAAAAAACATACCTACATGGTAGAAAATAAGTAAGGCGAATACAATTACCCTTAACCAGTCCAAATCGTGTCTACGCATACTTTTTTGGCCAAATTTATATCGAAACCTAACTCGGAAAATTAGTTTGTGACCAGTGACACGGGTTTGTGACGAAAAACAAGAGTGTTTGCCGAAATGGAAATTAGTTATTTTTCATTTCTTCATTGAATTTGTGAATCATATTTCTCGATACTGGGATAATTTCATCAGTATAATTCAATTGAAGTTTAAAACCCTGTGCATTCCCAGCGATATTTATAATATGGCATTTGTTGACCAGATAAGACCGATGTGTTTTGACTATATTGGTATACTGTCTTAGAATAGATGCCAACTCTTTAATGGTCATTCGTAAAATGACTTTATTTGGTTTATGATCCTTTAAGTATAATTCAACATAGTTCCCTTCGGCCTTTACAAATAACAAATTATTGATGTCAAGGTGCAAACTTTCATTTTTTAATTTAGTGGTGATTACTATTCTGGCATTAGCTATTGGTCCAAGTAATTCTTGCGCGGTATTCAGGGCATTCGCGTTCTTGTTATTTTTATAGTTTAATCTGTTAAAATTTAATGGAACCAAGATCAGGATAAACAAAGTTCCGACTAAAAAAGTATTCCGAATCTCTTCATATAAATATCTGAAAGACCAATTATAGGCATTATCGTAAATAATATCTCGAATTAAGAATTGAGCTAAACCAACAGTGGTTACAAAGATTAAAACAAAGCTAATCTCTTTTTTAATTACCCATGTTTCTTCCGTATTTGTTGGTTTTAAAAATAGTGATAGCGAAAAAAGTACTAGGACTGGGACAAGAGCATGAATAAAACTTATCCAGAAAAAATCCATTTTATGTTCCTGGACATTAACTTCAAATGGTTCAAAATAATAATTAAATAATAGAGATAGGATAAACAATAAACCGCAAATTATCCATAGAGCCTCTCCGGAATAGTAGAAAGGGTAGGGTTGCTTTAAAAAATTAACTGCCTTATTTTTTTTTGGTGATTTGAATATATTCATCAGACTATGTCAAGAAATCATTTATCGGCATTAAAGGCAACGGTTCAGTTCGTATGTTCAGTTATTGTTTTTAAGAACTTTATTCGGGCATCAATACTTCTTTTGGGCAAAAAGCCACTCAATTACTCCGGGAGTATCCACAACCTTCCCCCAGATAAGATGTCCTGCCGAAAATTCAGTGTACTTCGGACTTCCTCCAGCATTCTCAATGGCCTTGATCATATTCCGTGTCAAATCCACGGGTACAGCTTTGTCATGAGCACCATGAAATGCCCAGATAGGAATATCGATCATGTTTGATGCCATGGCCGGATCGCCCCCTCCGCATATGGGTATGGCCGCCGCAAACTTTTCCGGTTTTACCCCAATGAGATACCAACTTCCATAACCGCCAAGGGACATACCGACTACATAGCGCCTTTGGCTATCTATGCTGTATTCTTGTTCCAGACCATCCATGGCTTCGAAAATCAAATTTGAAATACCCGGATCATCCAGTGTCCCACCGAAACCGGAGTTTGTGGGACTCTGGGGAAGGAATATAAATGCGGGATATTTCTCGCGATTATAATCGGTGGACAGTAACTGGGCAAAATTGGTTCCATCCATTTGTACCAAATTGTCACTTCCGACACCACCCCCGTTGTGTAGGTTGACCACCAAAGGATACTTCTTGCCGGCATGGTAGTCCTTGGGCAACAACCATCGATACCTGAGCGTGTCATTTTGGTCGTTCACATAG
>CAZHJO010000212.1:0-5651 GCA_964532755.1 uncultured Maribacter sp.
GGGAAAGATTAAGATAAAAATTCCCGAGACAGTAAAAATCGGGCTGTCCAAAGAGGAGGTACAGAAGATTGAACTCCTGGAGTTACCTTGCAACAGCCCGAAGGATTATGCCAGAAACGTGTGGCTCTTTAGTTTCTACCTCGCCGGTATGAGAATTGCCGACGTGCTCAAAATAAAATGGACAAACATTCACGATGGAAGGCTTCACTATCAAATGGGTAAAAATGAGAAAATACTGTCTCTGAAAATTTCTGACAAACTTCAAAAAATCCTCGATCAGTACAACCCGAACGAGGATCCCGTGCGAGAGTATATCTTTCCCGAACTTGATGGAGTGAATCCGAAAGACTTCGCAGCAACCTTGCTTAAAACGAGGAACGCCAACCACAAGTTTAACAAACACCTCAAAAAAATTGCACAAATGTGTAATATTGACAAGCCCCTCTCCATGCACATTGCTAGACATAGCTTCGGAAACATATCTGGAAACCAGATTCCAATTAGAATGTTGCAAAAACTCTATCGTCATTCTAACATAACCACCACTATCAACTACCAACAGAACTTCATCCATGAGGAGGCTGATGAGGCTTTGGACAAGGTTATTAATTTTTAGTTGTTGTATCTTTAGTCCATGCAAGTAATTTGTCTTCAGGAGGAAGCATTTTATAACCTGATTGAAGAGGTTGTGGAAAGGCTAAAAGAGAAACATGATATCAAAGATGATAAATGGATCTCTCCTGAACGGGCTATGGAAATACTTAACATCAAGAGTAAGACCACTCTTCAAAATCTGAGGGATACGGGTGTTATTACCTTCACCCAACCACAAAAGAAGATAATCCTCTACGACTGTGATTCTATTATGAATTACCTCGATAAACATAAGAAAGGAGGATTCAATGAGTAACCAGATCAATGAAATCTACATCAAAGCGTTTAACCATGCTTACCTTTTGGCCAAGTATAATGGAATTCTTCTCGAAAAAATCTTGGAATCAAAAAATGAAAACGAATATATCAAGGGTTTGATGGACGGAAAGAAGGCCTATGAAATAAACCTCAAACAGGATAGGCTACTGGAAATCGATAAACTGCGAAGAAATAAGGATAAGGATCGAGAAACCGAAAGATAGTGTCTGCATTAGCTAATTTTAGTAATTCAGGTTAAACACAATTGCCACTCAATTTTGTTTTATTCTCATCGTTAAGCCTGCACCGAGAAATAAAACAAGCCCCGCTAGAATAAATGGCAGATAATATCCCCCAACTAATAAATATGCTCCCAAAATAGGACCCAATATCTGGCCGATGCTGTTGGCAGAACTTTGGATTGAAATATTTCTACCCGCATTGTCCTTCGAAATTAATGAGGTAGCCGATAGTAAAATTGGTGTTACCATAGCTCCGCCTGTTGCAAAGACAAAGATTAACGCATAGATGTAGTATTCATTACTAAAGAATGCAAAAGAGCTTACTGAAATTCCAGAAATGAATAATCCTAGCATCATTTGTTTTTTAGCTGATAAAATCTTTTCACCATAACTGGCGAATACTGGTTGTAAAACTGCCATAACTGAACCACAAATCATAAAACCAATGCCAATTTGGCTACTATTAAACCCTAATTCGTCCTTGCCAAAAATGGAAAATACAGTTTCAAATAAAGTAACAACGAACTGCATCATAAAAGATATCACTAAAATAGCAATGAAGTACTTGCTAAATGAAAAGCGTAGTCCCTTTCTTTCAGAGGAAATCTTTAGAATTCGCACTGTGTTTTTTAACCATTTTGTGATAATAAATAGTACGATTATTCCTAGTAGTGAGGCAAAAAGAAATGGAGTAGAAAACCGGTCTAGATGGAAAGTGCCAATTGTATATTCGACATGAAAAGGCGTTTGAGAAAGAACTCCTCCTATTACCGGGCCAAAAATGACCCCTGAACTGATAGCAACTCCGGACCAAGCCATTACTTTCGTTCTGCGTTTTGCTGACGTAATATCGCTTAAATATGCATTACTCACAGGTATGACAGCAGAAGTAAATATACCTCCAAAAATACGTGCGGCATATAGCATGGTCAAAGATGTAGCAAGACCTGTTATTAATTGCATGATTACAAACCCAATTAAACCAATAATAATTATGGGTTTACGACCATACTTGTCGGATAATTTTCCCCAAATAACTACAAAAAGAAGTTGAAATAATGGATAAATACTGGTAAGTAATCCAATATGGAAATTTATAAGATCAGGACTCAATTGATTCTTAAGAGCGAGCCTTTCTGTATAGTATGGAAGTATTGGTAATAATATTCCATATCCCAACATAACAACAAACAAACTTAACAGGACTAGCATAATCCTGTTAAGTTTTTCTAGTCTATTCATTTTTCTTTTCCAATTTTTCGTTTTAACAACTGCGCATTAATAGCTACGATAATTGTACTTAAACTCATAAAAACAGCTCCCACTGCGGGGCCTAAAACAAAACCAGAAGAATATAATACTCCTGCCGCTAACGGAATGGCTACGACATTATATCCCGTTGCCCATACTAAGTTCTGAATCATTTTGTTGTACGTAGCTTTCCCAAATAAAATTAAGTTGGCGATGTCCTGCGGGTTACTGTTTACCAGAATAATATCGGCAGTTTCAGCAGCTACATCAGTACCAGAACCAACGGCAATACCAACATCAGCCCTTGCTAGTGCAGGTGCATCATTAACTCCATCACCTGTCATTGCTACAAAATCACCTTTTATTTGAAGCTCTTCTACAATTTCTACCTTCTGATGAGGCAATACTTCAGCATAATATCCATCCAACCCTAATTTTTCGCTTACGGCTTTGGCAGTTTTATCGTTATCACCAGTTGCCATTAAAACTTTGATATTGTTCTTTTTGAATATTTTGATAGCATCTGAAGATTCGGGCCTAATCTCATCAGCAAGTGCAATATAACCTGTCAATTGATTGTCAATAAGCACAAAAACTACGGTCTCTGCAGCATCGCTATAGGCATCTTGAGGGATAGGAATATTTTCATCTCTTAAGTAGCCAGGGCTTACCACTTTTATTTGTTTACCTTCTACATTCGCCTCTACACCTTTACCTGTAATTGCATTGAAGTTCTCCGGGCTAGGAATCGTGATATTTTTTTCTTTTACTTTTTTAATAATGCCAACGGCAATAGGATGTTCAGAGCTTTGTTCCAAAGCACTGGAAAGACGTAAAATTTCTTCAGAAGAATACTTCTGGTGAACAGATTCAATTCTAGTTACGCCAAAATCACCTTTGGTCAATGTCCCTGTCTTATCAAATAACAGAGCCGATATCTTACGAGATTCTTCAAAAGCAGTTCTATTTCGTATCAATAATCCATTTTGCGCCGATACTGCAGTGGAAATAGCAACTACAAGTGGGATGGCAAGGCCAAGTGCATGTGGACAAGCAATAACCATTACGGTAACCATTCTTTCTAACGCATAAACGAAAGGAAAGCCTAAAATCAACCAAACCGCTAATGTGCCAAAACCAATCGCTAAAGCAATATAAGTCAACCATTTTGCCGCCCTATCTGATAGATTTTGCATTTTCGATTTAGTTTTCTGGGCTTCCTCTACCATAGTGATTACTTTGTTGAGATAGCTATCCTTTCCTGTATGTTCTACCATAACCTTCAAGGTGCTATTGCCATTTACCGAACCACCAATTACCTTATCCTTTTCATCTTTCTTTACAGGTTTGGATTCACCTGTAAGCATCGATTCATTCAAATAACTTGAACCATCTACTATAATTCCATCTGCAGGAACTTTTTCACCAGGTTTTACCAAAATCACATCACCCTTAAGTATTTCTTCCAAGGGGATATCTTCTATATTGTCACCTTTTACCCTGTGAGCTTCCGCAGGCATCATACTAACCAGTAACTGTAATGCCTTTGAGGCACCCAAAACACTTTTCATTTCTATCCAATGGCCAACAAGCATAATTGCTATAAGTGTTGATAGCTCCCAGAAAAAATCTTCACCTCTTAAGCCAAACACAGTAGCCGTACTATAGAAATAGGCTACAGAAATTGCCATAGAAATCAAAGTCATCATTCCTGGTGCCGCTTTTTTAATTTCAGTCCAGAACCCTTTTAAGAATGGCCAACCACCAAAAAAGTAAACAACAGAGGAAAGTGCAAAAAGTACATATGAATTCCCGGGAAGTAAAAATTCATAACCAAAAAAGTCCTGTATCATCGGCGATAAGAACAAAATTGGAATGGTAAGTACAAGAGTTACCCAAAACCGTTTCCTGAAATCATCAATCATCATTTTATGATGATCATGCCCCATTTTACCATGTGCCGGATTATGGCCTGAATGTCCACTTTGATCGTTTTGTGTATTGTGTGAGGCTTTTTTACTGCTATCTTCTTCGAAATGGTGCTGATGATTATGATCCATAATTCAATTATTAAATGTTTTCGAGTATGAAATTCACTCGCTCTTCAGGTTGTAATACTGGCACAAAGACTGTTGGGCATGGCAGTGACTGATACACTTTAACAATTAAGTTGTGAATCCGTATTTGTTCTGCCTTATCTTCTCGTCTGGCATAATCGTTTATTAATGGTAGTCGTTCTAAAATGAATATTTTCTTATAACAAAATAGCTCCATTGCCTCTAGCAATTTTGAATCATACTCCAATTTCAAAAATTCATAGTAGGCTTTGGCATCAGGTAACGCTCTATCCAGAAATACCATATCTTTTGGATTCAGACCTTTTTCTTCTTCAATCTGCATATCCAATACACCTTCCTGAAATTGTTTTTTATTCGCCCGAATTTCCTCAACTGTTTCACCTTTTTCCCGTTGGGTGTCTATATAGTGTCTCGCGTGTTCAATAGTTGTTTTATAACCTTGCTCAGCGAGCATATTAACCATCGTCGTTTTTCCCGTACAAGGCCCTCCAGTTATAACACGCCAATTTGTTTGAGTTTTAATCATAACTACCTTTCAAGTTTGAATATTACAAAGTGATTTAGCTTCTTCTAGAACTCTTTTCTTCTTCATTGAATTAAGGTTTGTAGATTCTAAAACATCTGGGTTTTCACAGAGTTCTTTGGACAGGACAATTCCATTATCCAACAAGTATTGCTTATCTACTTGCTTCAATGATGACAAACAGGTAATTGGATGAAGTCCGGAACGATCAATTCTCCAGCGAAGGTTGTTATCGTTTGGATAATCCCAGCTTACAAGGCCAAGACCGGCGCATTCGCCATATTTTATAGCATCTGACGAAAAACGGGTGTTAGTGTAGACCCACCCACTATGAAATTTAGCCGAATGCTCCCTATCCTTGAGCCATTGTTTTTCCAAATCTTTGAATCTGGAATGAATATACAATGGTGTCTTCACATTACAATACCTTCCTGGTTCGCTATGAAATTTACATTCAATTAAAAAATGTTTATCACTACGTATGGCAGTAACATCAACTTCATGACTTACACAATGCCCCGGCATGATCACACCGACTTCAGTCTGGAATCCCTCATGTTCAAGTATTTTACCAACGAACTTCTCAAATGGATATCCTGTTGGACCTAATTCATAGATTGCCTTCTTGAGTTTATAGCGACCTGA
>CAZHJO010000213.1:0-5638 GCA_964532755.1 uncultured Maribacter sp.
AGATAGGAGGGCGTATGGTCTACCGCATAATAAAACACCTTTCCTGCTTTAAAAAACGGTTCCTCAAAAGTCGTAGGTTTGGCAAACGAAAAGGCCATTCCTTCATCGCAACTGACATCTACAATCAGACAGCCTGGCTTTAGGCGATTATTTTGATCTTCCTTCACTAACATCAAGGGATGATCGGTATCCTGTAGAATACCATTCACTATGACATCTGCATCGACCAATTCTTCAACAAATGGACGGGGTTTATGTTCTGGGTGTAATGACATCAGATTACCATCTTGATCTTCTTCGAATTGATAATAATTGACGCCGGCCATTTGGTCGGCCACCAGAAAATAATGTCGTTGGGTAAACACTGTAATGTCCTGTATACCCCTAGCTTGCAATGCACGTACGGCACCTCTGCTTACCGAACCAAAACTAAGCACTACTGCCTTGCGCTTAGGTCCATAATTACCATCGATTCCGATTAGGTTCATAGCGTGGTGTACCCCGGCATATCCGGCTATTTCATTATTGTTTTGAAAGATGTGCATTTGCCAATCCCCGTGAGCCGACCAGCGATGCATGGCCTCCCAGGCAATAAGCGTTAACTTTCGGTCAATAGCTGTTTGTGTAATACTCCTTTGTTGTACACAATGTGGCCAGCCCCAATGGATGGTCCCCTCTTTCATATCATCGAAATCCTTCTGAACCGGTTTTGCCAATAAAGCGATATCGCAACTTTGAAAAAGCTCCTGCCGACTAAGAACTCCTCCGCTCAGTTTGTTGAGTTCGGAGTCGCTCATTCCAAATTGCAAGCCATAACCTGCTTCAAAAAACAGATGACTTTTGATCTCAGCATCTATCCAATCCAATTGATCAGGGTGAATAGGTACTCTTTTTTCCTGTTTTTTTCTTGAGGTGCCAAAAACACCGACCGTAAGTAAACTCATTGGTTTTTGTTTTCTATGTTTCAATATACGTCGTCTGCGAGAGCAGTAGGCGCGCTGGCGCGCCTGCCTTCCGTCAGGCAGGTTGGCATACAGTACTTTTCCACCAGAGTCCTAAGTTAACGAATAAGTATGGATTTAAGACCAGCCAAGCCAAAGTCATAGTTAGGAAATATTTGCCTGTACCAGGCAGATGCCCTCAGCATGACAACAATGAGTGACATGAAAGGGTTTTTAGGACAGTTTATTGTTTCGATTTCATGCCTGCAATCCACTCGCCCATGGCTTTGGGCGACATCACTGCCGGGTTGCCCAGATCCTTATCTTCAGCATCAACGAGTTCTTCGGGTAGATCATTGATGAGCAGATCCAAATCGTGATGACTCACTATTTCCTCCATGACGATTTTGGCCATTTCCTCGTTGTGGGGAATCTTCCGGGCCCGTACCGCCTTAACCAAACCTTTCAACAAGGTTTCCCAAGTGGTCATAGGCCCCTGTACAATCGAAGCGGATTCGGCGAATGAATCGATAAAGGCAAAAGGCACCTTTGCAAACTCTTCCTCCATGGCAATGACACAGGCAATCCAATCCGAGTCGAAAGAGAAGTCATAAACAGACGGATTTTTGAGTATTTCAGTTACAATATCCCTGTGATATAGTTTGAAAGCAGCTTGGGAATCGCGGATATCCCGTGAAAAAATACTTTCCCCGATCATACGCTGCATATGTCGTAATGCCTTAATACCAATACCCCAACGGTTTTCCTGTTTCACCAAAACAGCATTTGGGTCTTTTCGGTTACCCAAAACTACCTTATACCCTTCTTCTAAAAGGGGCCTTAGCAGTAACCCAATTTGGGATAGATGCACCGAGTTATCGGCATCGGTATAAATGATGACGTCCATACCATCCTGCATGGCCTTGTCACAGCCTAAAAGAATGGCACCCCCTTTACGGGAATCATCCGCTGAAGCGAGATTTTTTAATGGAGGGGTATCTGATGGTAAGGCCTTTTCAAGAAACAATACTTCTATCTGATCCGCATAATCGGATTCCTTGCGTATGGATTCTGCCATAGCCCCGCTCCCATGGGGACAACCATCATCTACAGCATACAATTTCCATTCAACATTTGATCCCATGAGAAGCCAAACTAGTTGCCCTACTTTTACATTCAAGAGGTCTTCTCCATTGGGATTGTTGTCACTTTTCCTCTTCAGGCGATTTTGTTCTCCCCACATGGCGAATACAACTCCTATTTTCAAAGTATGGTTGCAAGATTCAATATACGCTTTCGAATCGATGATCTTGGCCGCCATGCGAAACGATAAGGGTGTACCGGCCTCATTACCCAAGGCTATGATTTCCTCTAGCGGATAAGTTTTAATACGACTTATGAGCTCATATAAATAGGCTTGGTCAGCAGCTGAAGTAAGATCAAAGCTTTGTTTGCTCGTATTACAGATACGATTAAGATTAGGATTCATGTAGTCAACAGTTAGTGGGTTATCATTACTTGGATTGTCTAAATTAGCAGACAAAACAAGTATTAAAGATAAGTAAGAAATGTTACTTTTTGGTGTGAAAAACGAATGGGGTTTTTGGGTATTTTGTGAATCCGCACTAAGTGCGTAATCCGTCTGATTTTATTTTGGACCCTAGCCTTCTTACCCTTCGACCACACTCAGGGTGACATTAAGAGGATGAACTTCCTAACCGCAACTAATAAGTGCGTGGCGACTATATTAAAGCTCAGGTAGTTGACTTAGTCGAAGCACCTTCCCCGGTTCGTTCAGGACTACATAGATGGCCCCATCAGGCCCAGTTGTTACATCGCGTACCCGACCTGCATTCTTAAGAATCGTTTGTCGGTACATCATCCTGTCTTTCTCAATATCGAGTAATTGAAGTTCCTCCATACGCAGGGCCCCGACCAGGAGACGATTTTTCCATTTGGGAAAGACATCCCCACTGTAGAAGTCCAACCCGCATACAGCTATTGAGGGCTTCCAATAAGCCACAGGCTGTTCCATACCTTCTTTATGCGTAAGATCGGTGATAATCTCACCGTTGTAATTTATGCCATAACTAATGACCGGCCAACCATAATTAAGGCCAGGGCCGATCAGGTTCAGTTCATCCCCGCCTAATGGCCCGTGCTCAGTTTCCCAAAGCTGACCCGTCTTGGGGTGCACCGCGAGCCCTTGCGCATTGCGATTGCCATACGAATAAATAGATTTGACCGCATCCGGGGTATTATAAAAAGGATTCGATGTTGGAATGCGACCATCTTTATAGATGCGATGTACCTTGCCATTAGGCTTACTCAAATCTTGTGCATCCTCGGAAGTCCCACGATCTCCAATGCTAAAGTAGAGATAACCTTCAGGGTCAAAGACAATACGACAACCAAAATGGTGGCCTGCCGTTTTATAGGTCTCATATGGGGCTTGGAACAACACCTCTTGATCCTTCCAGGTATTGCCTACTAGTTTAGCTCTCACTATAGAGGTCATAGCCGGAATTCGCTCCTCCCCGTCTTCCAGTACTGTGCCATGACCATGGCTAAAGGCTAGGTATATCCATGGTTCTCGATCATAATTTGGATCTACTGCTACATCGAGAAGGCCACCTTGCCCCAAGGCACGAACTTCCGGAACACCCTCTACTGCATCCGGGAGCAGTGCCCCATTTTCCATAATTCGCAAACGCCCTGATCGTTCGGTAATCAAAGCCCGGTTTGGACCGATAAAATCAATGGCCCAAGGTACATCGAGACCCTCAGCGATTAAATCTACCTTGATCATATAATCCTGCGTCTCCAAGGTGTCTGGAATTGGTGGTTTAACAATGCCCAGGCGTTCTTCCTCATGCATTAAAAAACTGACTAGGGAATCGATCTCAGCATCGGTCAACACTGCTCCCCAGGCGGGCATTCCATGATGGGGATAGCCAAACTTTATAGAACGCATAATATCACCTTTTCGAGAGCCGAACTGCCAAGAACCATCGAGGAGGCTTTGAGATATATCGCCTTTGAGATCATTGCCATGGCAAGAGGCGCATAATTTGGTAAAAGTCTCTGGGATTTCGCCGACAGTAGCGACATTAGAGGTTGTTTTCGGAGTGCATGAACCCAAAAGAAGGGAGCAAACTAGCATTGGGTAAACGATCAGTAGAAAGGTGTATTTTGTCATTTGATTATTGCATTTAGAGCGAAGTTGCAAAAAAATCTGTTCAATACCCAAAAATATAGGACAAAGCATGAGTAAAGAACGTGTTAGTTGTTATTCCGATCTTCTTAGGGAATCCACCTAAATTTAATTGATCGGGATTCCTTCTACATCAACTACGGCAAGTAGTGGACGCTCGAGATATCATTGAAGTAGCATTAAGCTTTTACTTCTGTCAGTTCCAACACAACGCTAGTTCTTCTAAAATCAACGTTAGGATTAATGCCAACTTTCATTAAAAAATCCCCTGAATAGATCTGTTCTGCCGTTATACTTGATTTACTTCCGGGATAGAGATTTATTTCCTTTATCCTGTATTGCATATTAGCATCGAGGCCATCTAATTTCACAGGTTCTATGTTCGTATGAAACGAAACGCGATTGTTTACCAGGTAATTAAAAACAATGGCCTTGCTCTTATCTTCTTTGACATACATCAATGCTGCACTTTCATTCTGATAAGGGTTCCTAAGACGAAATAAATCCCCATGCCAAACTACATCTTTAAAGGAATGGTAATTTTTTATAGCTTGCTTGCAAAAAAGCAGATCCTTTGATTTGAGTTCGCTTGCGACAATGTCAAAACCCAGCTTTCCCATACTAGCAACATCTACCTTATACTTGATCGATTGCTTCCCCCAATTGGTAACATGGTTATCAGTTACTATTGACGGGAAAAAATACGAATAATCCCATTGCATAAATACACGTTCAAGCGGGTCGGTATCATCACTGGGCCAAAACTCCGTAAAGTATTTCAATATTTCGTAATCTCCACGGCCACCACCACCGGAACATAACATTATGGGTACTTTAGGATATTTATCCCTTACCCGTTCAAGTACTTTATACAAGCCTTGCACATATGCTATGTACAAATGTGACTGTGGTAAATTTTCGCGCTCTAAGTAGTTAGAGTGCGCATTATAGATAACGGAGTTACAATCCCATTTGATAAAGGCCAGTTCCGGGTTTTCGGTAAAAAGTTTATCTACAATGCCAAATACAAAATCCTGTACTTCGGGATTAGCCAGATCAAGTACGAGTTGATTTCGAAAATAAACCTCTGGCCTTTCGGCTTGTCGAATGACCCAATCCAGGTGATTTTCATATAATTCACTTTTGGGGTTCACCATTTCAGGTTCGATCCAAATGCCAAATTTCACTCCTTCCTTTTTCGCTTCCTTGACCAAATAACCAATGCCGTGCGGTAATTTTTTTACATTCTCTTGCCAATCCCCAAGCCCTGCGTTGTCGCCATTTCTTGGATATTTATTGCCAAACCAGCCATCATCCAGTAAAAACAGATCTACACCCAGGTCTTTGGCGTCCTTAAACAAGGCAGATATCTTATCCTCATCAAAATCGAAATAGGTAGCTTCCCAATTATTCAGTAATGTGAGTCGCTCGCCTTCCCCGTCCAATACCCTATATTTCCTTGCCCATTGATGAAGATTACGGC
>CAZHJO010000214.1:0-5620 GCA_964532755.1 uncultured Maribacter sp.
CGGTACCTGTGGGATCACCACCCTGAATCATAAAATCCTTGATTACCCTATGGAAGATAATGCCATCAAAGTATTTTTTTCCTTTGAATTGCTCACTTACAAAAGGACTATTTCCTTCTGCCAGTGAAACAAAACTTGCAACGGTAACTGGTGTTTTGTTATGCTCCAATTTAACAACGATATCGCCTTTGTTAGTTTGTATATCCGCAAATACACCATCACCTAAATCAGCATGTTTTCCCGTTTTACAACTCAATAATGCCAAGGCAACCGTTAGGATTAATAGATATGTTTTTCTCATTTTTCTCATTTTAGTTTTGAATACTATCTTGTTGTTTTTCAATTTTTAATACTGTTATTGTTGATTTTATTGGGACATTGATCCCAATTTTATTATTGTCGCCATGATAGCCATAAGCCAATGAGGATGGAAATAAAAAAGTCGCCGTTTCATTTTCCTTTAAAAGTTTAATGCTATTGCGTAACCCTGGAAAAAGTTCCTGTTTATCAACCTTATATTTAAGAATCCCCAATTCTTCATGCGAATAGATCGTATCATTGGCAAAACTCATTACGTTATAGGTAAATGTCACCAGATCATTAGGTTGGGGTGTGTAAACGCCCACATCATTCTTTTGTTCATAGTAGAACCATGCTCCCGTTGCACTATGTTCATAGTTGTGCAATGAATCAGTGCTGATAATTGAATTGATCATACCTTCCTCATCGGCCAAGAGTTTTTTGCTTCTTTCAACAGAAGCATTGAAACTACCACTTTTTACCTTGACCGGACGTCTTGGTTCAGGTGTTCCACAGCCTACCAAACTAAAAACAAACAATATTGAGAATAGCTGTCTCATGGATTTAATTGTGTTTTATAATCTTTCAAAAGCGAAATAAAAATTTCTGCGGTTTCTTCAAGAGAAACATTACTTCTACCACCAGCGGCATTGGTATGTCCGCCACCATCAAAATGCTTTCGGGCAAACTCATTCACCGAGAATTCGCCTTCGGACCGAAAAGAAATTTTTATGATTCCTTCTTCCCTGTTTTCAATGAAAATCACGGCAAAACATATTCCAGAAAGGGTGAGTCCGTAGTTGACAAATCCTTCTGTGTCCCCTTTCTGAAAGTCATTGGCATCAAGCTCTTCCTGACTTAGTGTGATATAGGCAGTATTATAATCCTCCAAAATCACCATGTTTTTCAATGCACAACCTAAAAGATGCAATCTACTTGGAGTATTTGTGTCATAGACCAGATTATGTGCCTTGGTGTTTTCGGCGCCTTTCTCAATTAGTGCAGCCACAACCTTATGTGTTCTACTGGTAGTTGATGCGTATTTGAAGGAACCAGTATCCGTCATTATTCCCGTGTATAAACAGACCGCTATTTCAGCAGAGATTTTCTCATCATCACCCAAAAATTCTATGAAATTATAGATCATTTCACAGGTTGAACTCATATTTACATCGGAATACATGAATTTTGCGTAATCAGAAGGTGCTTGGTGGTGATCGATCATTATGATTGGCGCATTCACTTCTTCAAGAAACGATTCCATCTGCCCTATACGCCCTAAATGATTAAAGTCCAAAGTGAATATAATCGTAGCTTGCTCAATCTTTTCCTTGGCTTGTGAATTTTCTTTTTCAAAATTGAGGATTTGCTCACCGCCTGGCATCCATTTTAAGAATCTAGGGTAATCATTGGGTGCAATAATTGAAACTTCCTGGCCATTGTTTTTCAGATAATGCCAGAGTGCCAAGGAAGAACCTATCGCATCCCCATCTGGATTCTTATGGGGGACAATAACAATTTGCTGTGGTTTAGAAAGTAGTTCCTTTATCGCATTTATATCCTCTAATTTCATGCGCGCAAAGATAGCAATATAGCATAGACTTTCATCATAAAAGACAATTTTTACCTAAGAATCCCAGGCTTAGGGAATATTAGGAATACTACTACTATGAAGTGTCATTTTCTACTAAAAGCGTATGAATCCAACTCAGCGCAATTTCCAAAATCTCCAAAATCGAAGTAGATATAATGTTTTATCCATTATTTGATTTCACAAGTAGCCGATTAACCAGATAATCTATGATCTTAGTGGAGATAAAAATGCATTTTAGAAGGGTAAAGTGGTTTTTGATAATGGCTATAATCTCATCAAAATTGATTTAAGTACAAGAATGGTCGTTCTTACTATAAGCGGAAATAAGAGCGTAACCAAGGTTGGGTTATAACAATCCTATTAGGCCTTGTCGGTTCACGAATAAAGCGTATTTTTGCCCAAAATTTTTAGTAATGACTACGAACAGAACTTTTACGATGATCAAACCCGATGCGGTTGAAAATGGGCATATTGGCGCCATTTTGGAGAAAATAACCTCTGCCGGTTTTAAGATTGTGGCCATGAAATATACGCAGTTGAGCAGAAGGGATGCTGAGAAGTTTTATGAAATACACAATGAAAGACCATTTTTTGGGGATTTGGTTCGGTTTATGACAAGAGGGCCAATTGTTTCTGCAATTTTGGAAAAAGAAAATGCAGTTGAGGACTTTAGAGCATTGATCGGTACTACAAATCCGGCTGAAGCCGCAGAAGGCACCATTCGTAAGTTATTCGCGACTGATATAGCTGAAAATGCCGTACATGGATCGGATAGTGATGAAAATGCAGTTATTGAGGGTGCTTTTCATTTTTCAGGAAGAGAGATTTACTAATCTCGATTTATGCATATAAAGACTACTCCTCTGGGAGTATTTTTTATCGAAGAACTATCTTTTTGACCAAGTGCTTACCAAGCTCTTCATTGAGCATACCCATTATTTTAGACTTGCCATGGCTCAGTTCTTCCCTAAGTACCGACGAGGATAGGGAAACATACAAAGTTTCATTTCGGAGTTCAATAGCTGTGGTATAATTGTTTACCCCGTTGCCCATTAATTTTACCCAAGCTTCGCGTGCGTTTACCTTGTCAATGCCATGTTGAAGCTTATTTTCTTGAATAAAGTCTTTCAAGGCTTCACTCAAAGGTAAATTATCATTTTTTCGCTTCGCCATTATTTATTCACATTAACGGGTTCAAATCGTTTGTAGGAGTAGGTAATATTCTCAGCATTGGTGACCGAGAATGAATTCTTAGTTAAGGATTCGATAATCTCAGACCACTCGCTTAGCTCACTCCTATAGTGTATCTCGAATCCATCTTGCCGTTCTAAAATAGTAAAATTTTCGGCATCATTCGATGTGTCGAAAGTACCATCAAATTTTGGGTAGACCTTTTTTCTGAATCCCGAAAAATCGCTGACTTCAATATAGTCGACTGCGGTATTAACCTTGTATTCCTTGGTTTGCCCATTTGGAAGAAGTACCCTTTCAATTTCCCAATAACCGTTTAAATGGTTTAGTTCTTCCTGTGAGATTTTGTTTAGGCAGCCTACCAATAAAAGAAAGATCCCGAAAGACATTACTTTTTTCATATTACAATTTAAATATTTTATAGGACTGGTGTATGTTTTTAACGATTTCCTCGGTACGTTCGGCATGGGTATCGCTTATGAATATCTGTCCAAAATTCTCATTATCCACCATGCCCACGATTTGAGCTACCCGGACTTCATCAAGTTTGTCAAAAATATCATCCAATAGTAAAATCGGTGTGGTTTTGGCCTGTTCTTTTATAAAATGAAACTGCGCGAACTTCAAGGCGATCAAGAACGATTTTTGTTGCCCTTGACTCCCAAATTTTTTTATGGGATGTCCGGTTATCTCAAAGTTCAGGTCATCTTTGTGTATTCCTACACTAGAATATTGCAAAATACGGTCTCTTTCGACATTTTTGGCTAGCAGACTTAACAAATCATCTTCAAGTAACTTACTGTCATAGTACATAGTTACATTTTCATTACCTCCCGATATAACTGTATATTGCTCTTTGAATATAGGAATGAAGGTCTCAATAAAATCCAGTCTTTTTTTGAAAATTTCAGAACCATAATTATGTAATTGCCCATCATATATCGAAAGGGTAGAGGAGTCAAAAGTATGATTTGCCACAAAATACTTTAAGAGCGAATTTCGCTGCACCAGCACTTTGTTGTATTTGATGAGTGTCTGTAAATACGCTTTGTCTGACTGGGATATTACGCCATCGATGAATTTTCTTCGTGTCTCGCTGCCTTCAATAATAAGATCACGGTCAGCCGGTGAAATAATGACCAAGGGTAAAAGCCCAATATGGTCTGACAGGCGTTCATAGGCCTTTCCATTCCTTTTCATGACTTTTTTCATGCCTTTCTTAAGGCTACAAACTATTTTTTCTTCCCTATTGAATTTTTCAAATTCGCCTTCAATTACGAAAAAATCTTCCTCATGCATTATATTCTGGGTGGCGATGGGATTGAAGTATCCTTTTCCGAATGACAGGTGGTAAATAGCATCCAAGGCATTGGTTTTTCCCACACCGTTGGGGCCGACAAAACAATTGATCTTGTTGTCGAACTCGAAGATTCGGGAGTCGAAATTCTTATAATTAATGAGGGATAAGCTCTTGAGAAACATTATGGGAACCTGCGGATTTTTATATTAGAACAAGTGTAACTTGTAAAATATCCAAAAATAACGAATAAATACCGCTTCGGATTTCAATAAAAACTTTATTTTTGCGCGATTAATAAAAATACTGATGGCAACTTATAAAAAGCGAGGTTTTAAACCGAAAAACAAAGCTGAAGAACAAAAATTCAAAGAACAGGAAAGTACAACTGCTGAGGTATTTAGCACCCTGGATGAGAGTGCCTCTAAGACTGAGGAGTGGGTTTCCAGAAACCAAAATTATATTCTTGGCGTCATTGGGGTTATTGCTGTAGCTGTTTTGGGTTATTTAGCTTACAGTCAGTTTATTCAGAAACCAAAGGATGCGGAAGCAACGAATGAACTATTATATCCACAACAATATTTTGAGCAGGCTTTAACAAATTCTGTTGCAAAAGACTCACTTTACAACTTGGCCTTGAACGGCGCTGAAGGTAAGTACGGATTCTTGGACATAATCGAGGAGTACAAAGGAACAAAAGCGGCAAATTTGGCCAATTATTCCGCCGGAATGGCCTATCTGGATATGCAGAAATATGAGGATGCGATTTCGCACTTAGAGAAGTTCTCTTCAGATGATGACATTTTAGGATCTCTCGCAAAGGGTGGTTTGGGTGACGCCTTTATGCAGTTGGGTCAGCCTGAAGATGCATTGGGGTATTATGAAAGCGCTGCAGCACACAGTTTAAACGACTATACCACTCCTAAATTCCTATATAAATCAGGAGTTACAGCTTTGGAATTAGATCAAAAAGATAAAGCTTTAAAATATTTCCAGCGGATAAAAGATGAGTTCTCATCTTCTGATGAGGCCAATACAATCGATGCATTTATAGGCATGGCTAAAAGTACCAACTAATGGCTACTGAAAATAAGAATTTATCGGTTTACGATAAAACTACAATCCCAAGCGCGAAGGACTATCGGTTTGGGATTGTCGTTTCTGAATGGAATTCCGATATTACCGAAGCACTTTTCAAAGGAGCATATAAAGCCTTATTGGATTGCGGTGCTTCCCAG
>CAZHJO010000215.1:0-5608 GCA_964532755.1 uncultured Maribacter sp.
TGGTGATATCCATGTCTTGCTTTACTTTCACCTGACAGGCCAAACGAGCCCCTTCATTCAGTTCCCTTTTAGAGAAATGCGGAGTTTCAGTTGGCAAGGCTTCTCCACCTCCTGATAATACATGACATTCACATTGAATACATGTACCACCTCCACCACATGCAGAGGGCAGAAATATTTTCTGGTTACCTAAAGTTGAAAGTAATGATCCACCGGAACCAACTTCAACTTTCTTTTCTCCATTAATGGTAATGGTAACCGGTCCCGAAGGAGACAGTTTTTCTTTGGTGAACAACAAAAGTGCAACCAGCAATAATAAAAGAATCAGGAACGATATTACCGTAATTAAAATTGTTCCACCTGTACTTGTAGCTAAAATCATTTTTACTTGTTTATAGCGTCATTATATGAGATCTCATTTTCACTGACCTCTTTTTTATTTTCTTTCTCCTCTATTATCTCGATTTTCTCGGCGGTGGTTTTTTCTTCTACCGGAGCTGCCTCGTCCCCGCCAGTCAACATCCCACCAAAACTTTGGAAACCGATTCCCATTAAGCCGGTAATGATAAAGGTTATTCCAAGTCCCCGCAAGGGTGCAGGAACATTTGAATATCTTATTTTTTCCCGGATAGCTGCAATTGCCAAAATGGCTAAAAACCATCCAATCCCTGAGCTAACACCATAATTAAAAGCAAGTCCCAATGAAGCGATTTCACGCGATTGCATAAACAAAGAGCCCCCAAGTATGGCACAGTTAACGGCAATCAACGGTAAAAATATACCCAACGAGTTATAGAGTGCCGGTGAAAATTTTTCTACCACAATTTCTACCAATTGTACCATAGTTGCAATGGTGGCAATAAACAGAATAAAAGATAAGAAGCTAAGATTGTAATCAGCATACTCAGGCCCTAACCAGACCAAGGCACCGTCACGAAGTAAATATTGATCCAACAACCAATTCAAAGGAACGGTGACAGCCAATACGAATATCACTGCAGCCCCCAAACCAACAGCTGTGGCCACTTTCTTTGATACGGCTAAATAGGAACACATTCCCAAGAAAACCGCAAACACCATATTATCTATGAATATGGATCTAAAAAATAATTCGATATGCTCTAACATGATATTTTTTTTAAATAACTATTAGTTGTCTTCAATTAATGCCTTGTTCTTAGAACGTTGGATCCAAATAATGATGCCCACAACGATCAAAGCTGCTGGCGGAATAATCATGAATCCGTTGTTTTCATAACCAGTGGCGTACAATCCGGTTTTGGATATTGGATTGCCCAAAACTGGGAACCCAAACAATGTTCCAGATCCCAAAAGTTCTCTAAAGAACCCTACGATTATCAATATAACCCCATATCCGAGCGCATTCCCAATTCCATCTAAAAAGGATTTCCAAGGCCCATTACCCAGGGCAAAAGCTTCAAAACGACCCATAATGATGCAATTGGTAATTATTAAACCAACAAATACAGACAGGGTTTTACTTAATTCATAGGCAAATGCCTTTAAGACCTGATCTACAATAATCACCAAAGTAGCGACTACAATGAGTTGAACTATTATTCTGATTTTTGATGGAATGATATTGCGCATTAATGAGATTACTACATTACCGACGCCCAATACAAAAAGTACTGAAATGGCCATTACCACTGAAGCCTTCAACTCTGCTGTAATTGCCAAGGCTGAACAAATACCTAATACCTGGATGGTGATGGGGTTATTATCCGCAAGTGGATCTAAAATTAAGCTCGCATCCTTTTTCGTAAGTAGTGCCATATTATTTAACTCTAATCGTTTCTAAATAATCCCTATACATATTAACGCTCTCGCTAATCATTGCGGAAACACCATTACCGGTTATTGTTGCACCAGCTAGTGCATCGACTTCATTATCATCTTTTATTTCGTTCAAAGGATCATTATTTCCCTTGGCAACGGCGATACCAGCATATTTGGTGCCGGCCAGTATAGATTCCCCTGTAAAATCGTCCATAAAATAACGCTGCTTAATATTTGCTCCAAGCCCTGGAGTTTCAGCAGCATGGTCAAAATAAACCCCTTGAACCACCATATTTTCATCTAATGCTACGAAGCCCCAAATAGCATCCCATAGTCCTTTACCCCTCATGGGGATAATGTAGAATTGACTCCCGTCTTTATCGCCAATAAATAAGGGCAACTTTCTAATTTCCCCATTTTTGGCAGCTGTAGCTTGCTTTTTAAGATCTATTAAATAAGCTTGGTCGTCCTTAGTGATTTTATCACCTTCAATAACCAACTGTTCTTTAATGTATTTAGAAAATTCACCTGCCACTTGATCTGTAGGAATGAAACTAACATTGCCTTCGCCCTTGTTCTGATTGATGCCCATAGCATAAAGAATGTTCTGCTGTTTTTCCAATCTTTCGTTCTCTTTGATCTTATCACTCAAAGAAGAGGCTAAAAAGGCCAAAACAGTACCTACAACAACAACCATCAGGGTTGCAAAGATTACTGTGTAACTATTCTTTTCTGTATTAATTGCCATGCTTAAACTGTTTCTGCTTTTAATTCTTCTGCTTTGCTTTCGGAATCCTTTGGTAAAATGGTAGCATTCTTAAGCCGCTTTAATCTTTTCTTAATATTACCCCTCACTACATAGTGATCGATGGTTGGTGCAAATACGTTCATAAGTAATATAGCTAAGAATACCCCTTCTGGGTAAGCCGGATTGAACACACGGATCATAACCGAAATAAACCCAATTAAGAATCCATAAATCCACTTTCCCCGATTGGTCTGGGAACCTGTTACAGGATCCGTTGCCATATAAACAATACCAAAAGCCAATCCACCAACAAGTAAATGTTGCCAATATTCAAAACTCATAAGTCCGTAAAATGTACTGGTTTCCGTAATGATTCCGGCATCAACAACCATATTGAAAATCAAACCCATTACCAAGGAACCAATTACGGCACTCAGCATAATTCGCCAGCTGGCTATTTTACTAAAGACTAAAAACAATCCTCCAAGTAGAATCAAAAAGGTAGAAGTTTCACCCACCGACCCCGGAATGAATCCAAAGAACATATCTGAAATGGAATATGTAAATTCAGCGCCTTTGTTCTGCGCCAAATATCCTAACACAGTCTCCCCTGATATGGCATCTGCCGTCCCCGCTCTCTCGACGGCTTCATGAACCCATACCTTATCACCACTCATCCATGTAGGGTAAGCGAAAAATAAAAAGGCCCTTATGGTCAAAGCAGGGTTCAAAATATTCATTCCCGTACCACCAAAAACTTCCTTACCAATAACCACTCCGAAAATAACCGACACTGCCAACATCCATAAAGGAGTATCAATAGGTACTATTAAGGGAACCAGCATTCCGGTTACCAAATAGCCTTCTTCTACTTCATGTCCTTTTATTATTGCAAAAATAAACTCAACAATCAATCCAACACCATAGGACACAATTACCAAGGGTAATACCTTTACTATACCTATCCAGAAGTTATCCCAAGTAAGAAAATGATCCGTTACCGAAAAATCGAGAGGAAAACCATTGATGGCTGAATAGTGCTGATAGCCCGCATTGAACATTGAGAACAGCAAAATGGGAATTAATGCCATGATTACCGTATTCATGGTGCGTTTTAAATCATCGGCGCCTCTAACATGTGAACCTGAATGTGTGGTCTCATCGGGTGCGAATAAGAAGGTATGAAATGCGTTAAACGCAGGGGCCATTTTCTTATCCCTATAATGATGCTTAAGTATGTGTAACCTTTTCTTAAAGGTCAGTCTTCTGTCACTCATCTTTTAGCCTATTTCTTTATATAATAAATCCAATCCTTCTCGAATGATCTTCTGATGTGGTTGTTTTGATATGCAAACAAATTCAGTCAATGAAAAATCCTCGGGCGCAACCTCATACAATCCCAATTGTTCCATTTCATCGAGATCTTTAACCATACATGCTTTCAATAGCTGTAACGGGAAAATATCCAACGGAAAAACCTTCTCGTATTGTCCAGTGACCACAAATGCCCTATGCTCACCATTCGTATTGGTATCTAGATCATATTTTTTCTTAGGTTGTAACCATGAAAAAGTCATGGCCCTGGTAGTAGAAATCTTATTGAAGACTGGTTTGTTCCAACCAAATAATTCATAATCATCACCCTCGGGTATCGCGCTTACCGTATTATTATAAAAGCCCAAATAACCGTCTGGTCTAGTTTTTGACCCAGTCAACACATCTCCGTTTATGACTCTAAAATCATCGTCCTTAACGCCACTGCCATATAAAAAGGTAGAGATCTCGGTTCCGATTTTTGTAGTGTAATATTTTGGTGACTTTACAGATGAACCAACCAAGGCCACAATGCGTTCGGCATTGAATTTTCCCGTCAGCAGTAACTCCCCAATAATCACCAAATCCTGTGGGGTCACGGTCCATACGACCTCACCTTTATTAATGGGATCGATTTTATTGATTTGGGTGCCTACAAGTCCTGCAGGGTGAGGCCCAGAAATTGTGTGCAATTCAATTCCACTTAAACCCACAAGTGGAGATTTTGATTTGCCATTTACAGAAACATGGACTTTGCCCGGAGTTAATTTGCCCAAAGCCGAAATCGCTACTTGCAATTCTGTTTCTTTCCCTTGTAATACATAATCACAGTCAGCTGCTAAGGGTGCCGTAGTATAACCCGATATAAATATAGCTTTGGGATTTGCGTCCGGATTGGCCAATATATCATAAGGTCTTTGCTTGATAAAAGGCCAGCATCCCGATTTCAACAAATGGGCCTTGATCTCTTGTGAAGATGCCTTTGCTATATCGAAACTACCATGGTCAACAACAGTTTGTGCCTTGTCTGCAAGAATTTTAACTGACAGGATTCTTCTTCTTGCGCCTCGATTAATTTCAACAAGCTCACCACTTACAGGAGATACAAAAAGCATCGCTTCATTATTCTTGTCATAAAATAGCGCTTCACCAGCTTTGACCTCTGCACCTTGCTTTACCATCATTTTAGGAGTAACCCCATGAAAATCATCAAGATTTAAAGCATATACGTTGCTTAAAACTGCCTTTGAAGTTGTCTTTTCGGCAGCACCTACAAGGTTAATATTCAAGCCCTTTCTAATTCGGATGTCTTTAGACATATATTATAGACCTTAGGTTAACAAAATTTCGGGCAAAAATAGCATTTAATGGAAAGTATTCATAATTATCGCCCATAAATTTGGGTATTACAACGATGTAAATTTGTTAGGTATGGTTTTTGTTTACCTTTACCGGAAAAATTAACAATAAATGCGCATAATTCTTCAACAAATCTTTTTATTTCTTTCCGTATCATCCTTATTTGCGCAGTTTCAGGAAGAGGTAAATCCACCCGAAAATATTAAATCAATTATTTTCAAAGGTGAAAAGGAAGATCAATTCCCGGTTGTTCTAATTGGAGAGCCTATTTTTTTGGAGTTTGATGACCTCTTGGCCAATGAACAGGATTACTATTATAAAATTACCCATTTCGATTACGACTGGACGCCATCGAGACTTTTAAAGTCCCAATACCTAATCGGCATA
>CAZHJO010000216.1:0-5583 GCA_964532755.1 uncultured Maribacter sp.
CTATTCTTGCAATAAATTTCAAAGCCACCAGAACCGGTATATCCGGTTGCAGAAATAATCACATGCGCAATACCGGCAAAATCACCAACGACAAAATTATAGAATTTGATAGTGCTCAAATCGACGGAAGTTATACTTTGAATTGCTTCAACCGCTTTAGGGCCTTGTATGGCCAACAGGGAATAGTTTTCCGAAATGTCCTTCATTTCAGCATTGATTGCCTCATTGTATTTTGAAATATGATTCCAATCCTTTTCAATATTCGAAGCATTGACCACCAAGAGATATGTTTCTTCCTTTATCCTATAAACAATCAAATCATCTACTATACCCCCTGATTCATTCGGCAAACAACTGTATTGTGCTTTACCTATAGTAAGCTTGGATGCGTCATTGGAAGTAACTTTCTGGATCAATTCCAACGCATTTGGGCCTTCAATCAAAAATTCTCCCATATGTGAAACATCAAAAACACCAACACCAGTCCTGACAGTTTCATGCTCAATATTTACACTTTCATAAGAGACGGGCATATTGTAACCTGCAAAGGGTACCATTTTAGCGCCAAGGGCTTCGTGGGTTTTAGATAAGGCAGTATTCTTCATAAAACAGTAATTTATTTTAAGTTGGGCAAATTTATTCAAAATAAGTAGATTGCCGAATGCTCTTAACTATTGTTTTGAATAAATAATTACTGTAATGAAATAGGGCTTCAGTGATTATGCAATAAGTGCCCCTTAAGCTCTTTGTATTTAGCGATTCCAATAGATTTCTTCTTCCTGCCCATTACCCTTTGTATCTGAAGTGGAATTTTTAGGGTCATAGCAATGGTTTCCTCTACTACATCCAAAAATTTAACCGGATGCGCAGTTTCCAGGAATACACCAAAGGGAATTGTATGTTTTTTTTGGTATTCCTTTAATCCCAAATAACCAACGGCTCCATGGGGGTCGGCTATATAACCTGTCATTCCGTAAATTCTCTTTATGGCTTCTCTTGTCTCTTCATCGGTAAAGGAAAAGGAACTTAGATTTTCATTTAAAGCGTCAAAATTGTCTTTAAAAAGATGTCGAATGCGTATGAAGTTACTCGGGTCACCCACATCCATCGCATTTGAAATTGTTGCTGTGGATGGTTTAGGTTTGTATTCTCCAGTCTGCATAAATTGTGGAACAGTATCATTGATATTTGTAGATGCCACAAAGTGTTTCACGGGCATTCCCAATTTTTGAGCGACCAAGCCAGCACAGATATTCCCGAAATTGCCACTAGGGACAGAGAAGACCAATTCATTCCCTTTTGATTTTAGCTGTTTGTACGCAAATAGGAAATAAAACAATTGTGGTAACCAACGTGCCACATTGATTGAGTTTGCGGAGGTAAGCTGCATTTTCTCAAGCAAATCAACATCTAAAAAAGCTGTTTTCACCATTTTCTGGCAATCGTCAAATGTACCATCAACCTCTAAAGCGGTAATATTCTTTCCGAGCGTGGTAAGTTGCCTTTCCTGAATATCACTGACTTTGCCACGAGGATAAAGGATAACCACTTTTACGCCGTCGACCCCAAGAAAACCATTTGCCACGGCACCACCCGTATCCCCTGAAGTCGCTACCAATACTGTAATTTCATCATCTGTGCTACGGGAAAAATAGCCGAGGCATTGTGCCATAAATCGGGCTCCTACATCCTTGAATGCCATGGTAGGACCATGAAAAAGTTCCAAAGTGGCGACATTATTTTCAAGCTCAACGATGGGAAAATCAAAATCGAGAACCTCTTTGAGAATTTCCTTTAATCTGTCATCGGGAATTTCGCCATTTACGAATTGACGAACGGCCTCAAAGGCAATTTCAGTATTTGAGAGTGTCTCAATATTTTCAAAAAAAGCTTCAGGTAATGGCGTAATATGTTCTGGGAAGTAAAGCCCTTTGTCGGGAGCAATTCCTTTTATTACAGCATCCTTAAAAGATACGTGAGGGGCATTTTTATTTAAGCTGTAAAATTTCATTTGTCACTTCAATATTTTAATACCTTCAGCATTGATTTTAGATACATGTACATCATGATCAATTCCAATATTGTTATAGACCTTGGACATCGCAAATGCTACTTTTTGGGCAATATCCTCGCCTTTGGTAAATGCAAAAATTGAGGGGCCTGAACCAGAAATTCCGCATCCCAATGCCCCAGCTTCCAAGGATTTTGTTTTTACATCGTCAAAGCCCGGAATTAGAATAGAGCGAATGGGTTCTACAATATGGTCTACTAAAGAACGGCCTATTAAATTATAGTCTTCAATAAACAACCCAGCAACCAAACCACCTACATTCCCCCATTGTTTTATGCCATCCTTTAAGGTTATATTGGTTTTTAGGATTTTTCTTGAATCTGAGGTTTTTACCTCTATCTGCGGATGAATAACTGTAGCATAAAGCTCAGATGGACAGTTGATCGGAATTATATCCAAGGGCTTATAACTGCGAACCAAAGTAAATCCGCCAAATAGGGCAGGTGCCACGTTATCAGCATGTGCGACTCCACTGGCCAACCGTTCTCCGGCCATGGCAAATTCCACTAATTTAGTAGTTGGGAAGGGCTTCATCAATAATTGGTTCATTCCCCAAACCGCTCCAGCAGAACTTGCCGCACTACTGCCAATTCCGCTTCCGGCCTTTATTTTTTTATAAATCTCAATTTCAAAACCACCTTCGTAATCACTTTCTGCCAAGAGGGCCAAAGCAGCAACTCCAGCAACATTCCTTTCTGTTTCCAAAGGGATATCCTGGCCAACCAGTTTGGTGATATGTATCCCTTTCCTAGGAATTTTCCGAATTACCATTTCATCACCTACCGAATCCAAAGCAACGCCAAGAACATCAAATCCACATGAGATATTGGCTATCGTGGCTGGGCAGAAAATTCTTATCTCTTCCATCTTAATTAAAAGTTACCGATTCTGATTATGTCAGCAAAAATACCAGATGCCGTAACATCCGCTCCCGCACCCGCACCTTTGATTATCATTGGCTGATTGGGATAACGTTCGGTGTAGAACAATACGATATTATCACTGCCTTCAAGATTATAAAAATCATGCCCTTTAGGAATCTGTTGTAGACCAACACTGGCCTTCCCGTTTTCGAATTGGGCCACATACTTTAATTTGTTGTCGGCAACAACCGCCTTTTTATACATTTCCTGAAATGCTTGTTCATGTTTTTTCAATGAAACAAAGAAATCATCATTATTGGTAGTGTCCAAACTCTCTTGTGGCAAAAACGGTTTGTTCTCAATATCATCGATTTCCAATTGATTTCCACTTTCCCTGGCAAGGATCAAGATCTTGCGCATAACATCTATACCGCTTAAATCTATTTTTGGGTCGGGCTCTGTATACCCTTCATCCTGGGCTTGTTTAACAACATCGTGAAACGTTGTTTTATCATTAAAGTTGTTAAACACAAAATTTAGGCTTCCTGAAAGTACAGCCTGTATTTTTTGAACTTTATCACCTGAGGCTATCAAATGTTTTAAAGTATCAATTATGGGTAAGCCGGCACCCACATTGGTTTCAAACAGGAATGGCGCATTGTACTCCCTTGCCAATTCCTTAAGTTCCAAGTAATTTGAATAGGCAGAAGAACAAGCAATTTTATTGCAAGTTACTACAGAAATACTATTTCCCAAATACGCGTGATATGTATTGGAAACTTCCTCGCTTGCGGTGTTGTCAACAAAAATGCTGTTGCGATAGTTAAGTGCGTTTACGGTTTCAAGGAATTTGGACTTATCGGCCTGTGCACCTTCCGGTAAAAGTGCTTCCCAGTTTTTTAATGAAATTCCTTCCTCATCGAATACCATAGTCCGTGAATTGGATATCCCGATAACCCTTGGATTGAGTTTTAAATTTTCCCTTAGATATTTTTTCTGTTGTTTTATTTGATTCAGGAACTTACCACCGACATTACCAACTCCCATAACAAAGAGATTCAGTTGTTTTACATTCTCTTCAAAAAACTCCTCATGTAGCGAATTCAAGGCTTTCTTTACATCTTCCTTATTAATGACCGCCGAAATATTACGCTCTGAAGCTCCTTGGGCTATGGCTCTAATATTCACGTTATTCCTTCCCAAAGTACTGAACATTTTACCACTAAGGCCCTGGTGGCTTTTCATATTATCACCTACCAATGCAATAATTGCCAACTCGGTTTCAACCAAAACAGGATTAATTTTACCACTGCTGATTTCATAAGCAAAAGCCGCGTTCACGGTATGTTCGGCCTCACTTATGTCGTTGGCGGAAATACCGACGCAAATAGAATGTTCAGAAGATGCCTGTGTGATGAGCACTACGCTGATATTGGCTTGTGAAAGCACTTCGAAGAAACGTTTGGATATTCCAGGAATACCTACCATACCTGGACCTTCCAGTGATAATAAGGCGATGTTGGCCACATGGGTAATCCCCCGAACAGTTTTTCCCTGCTCGTTTTTATTTTTGGTGATGATGGTTCCTGGATTATCGGGATCAAAAGTATTTTTTATCTGGATGGAAATTCCTTTGGCCAGTACGGGTTGAATGGTCGGTGGATAAAGTACTTTAGCCCCAAAATGGGAAAGTTCCATGGCTTCCTCGTATGAAATATGTGGAATCGCTTTTGCCTGTTTTACTAATTTGGGATTTGCGGTGTACATGCCGCTAACATCGGTCCAAATTTCAAGCAATTCAGCGTTTATGGCCGCTGCAACTATGGCCGCGGTATAATCAGAACCCCCACGCCCTAAAGTCGTCGAATCCCCATGTATGGTCGAAGCAATAAAGCCGGCGAGAACAATGATACCATGTGGTGTTTCAGTGATAAAATCTGCACATAACTGGTTGGTCAACGCAAAGTTCACCGCTGCTTTCCCATTGACATCATCGGTTTTAATTAGATCTCGGCTGTCTTTATGGACAACGTCAAGTCCTGCCTCAGCAAAGTACTCACCAATTATAAACGATGACAAGAGTTCGCCATAACTTGCTATTTTGTCTGAAAGCTTGGGTGTAATCTCACCAATCAAAAATGCACCTTCCAATAGGGTTTCCAAGGTATTGAGTTCACTTTTAACCTTGCTCAATACCCTACTTTGGGAGTTGATTGTAATAAGTTGCTTAATGGTTTTAAGATGCCTATCCTCTATTTCCTTTAAAAAGTTCTTATAGGTTTCATCCTGAAGCGCTGCCAAACTTGCAGTCTTCAATAATAAATCGGTAACTCCGCCCAAAGCAGAAACCACAACCACTGCCTTGTCGCTTTTCGTCTTATAAACAATATCTTTTACTAAGGTTATGTTTTTGGCATTGGCTACTGATGTGCCACCGAATTTTAAAACTTTCATTATATAAGTTGATTAACTAGTACTGAATTTTTGGGTGCGAAAAATCGCAAATACGGACGCATTGATTGTAGTTTGTTACCCCAAAGGGGTCGTACGGGTGATGGTGGTATTGCATCCATTGGCAAATGGAGAAAATAAGATTGCTATGTCCGAATTGTTGAAAAGCATACTTCGTTGTAAGGACCAAAAGTAGTA
>CAZHJO010000217.1:0-5568 GCA_964532755.1 uncultured Maribacter sp.
GAAGAATCAATCAAGTACTATGAAGGGGTTCTTGGACTAAAATGCTACGCTATTGAAGAGGTTGTTGATCAAAAAGTGAAAACAGCCTTTTTTTTGGTGGGTTCTACAAAAATTGAATTACTGGAAAGTACTTCCCCTGACGGACCAATTGGCAAGTTCATCGCCAAAAAAGGGCCAGGAATGCATCATCTGGCATTTGCAGTTAAAGACACTGATGAAGCTTTGAAGAAGGCAGAAGAACGCGGGGTAAGACTTATTGATAAAGTATCCCGAAAAGGTGCTGAGGGATTAAATATTGGTTTTCTTCATCCCAAATCAACTAATGGGGTACTTACAGAACTTTGTTCTAAAAAGGAGTAATACAGAACAATATGTCTAGATAAAATTGGCGATTAAATAAAGGATAACCTAATAAACAATAATGGCAAATCAAGAAAAAATCAATGAGCTCATTGAGAAAAGGGCCAAAGCAAGATTGGGTGGTGGTGAAAAACGTATTGATTCCCAGCATGCAAAAGGCAAATTAACTGCTCGTGAAAGAATAGACCTGTTGTTGGATGACGACAGTTTTGAGGAGTTTGATATGTTCGTCACCCATAGATCAAAATCATTTGGACTCGATAAACAAAGGTTTCTTTCCGATGGTGTAGTTACTGGCCACGGTACTATTGACGGTAGAATTGTTTATGTATTCTCCCAAGATTTCACGGTGTTTGGGGGATCCTTATCTGAAACCTATGCCCTGAAGATCTGTAAAATTATGGACATGGCAATGAAAATTGGCGTTCCGGTAATTGGACTTAATGATAGTGGAGGGGCCCGAATCCAAGAAGGGGTAAGATCTTTGGCTGGTTATGCTGAAATTTTCCAAAGAAATATTATGGCCTCAGGGGTAATTCCGCAAATCTCATCCATTTTGGGCCCATGTGCTGGTGGTGCGGTCTATTCACCAGCTCTGACCGACTTTACGATTATGACAGACAAAACCAGTTATATGTTCGTAACCGGCCCAAAAGTGGTGCAGACAGTAACCGGTGAAGTTGTTTCGGCCGAAGAATTGGGGGGTGCAAATATTCATTCCACAAAATCCGGAGTTTCACATTTTCTAGCCGAAACCGACGAGGAAAACATCTTGCTGATTCGAAAGTTAATGAGCTACTTACCTTCAAATAATTTGGAAGATCCTCCAGCTATTGTCTGTGATGATCCGATTGAAAGGTTAGAAGATGCCTTGAATGATATCATTCCCGAAAACCCCAATCAGCCTTATGACATTGTCAATGTTATTTCAAGAATAGTTGATAACGGCGAATTTACGGAGGTACATAGGAATTATGCCCGCAACATTACTGTAGGTTTCGCGAGGTTTAATGGTCGCCCTGTGGGCATTGTAGCCAATCAACCTAAATATTATGCTGGAGTTCTTGATATTGAGGCTTCAAGAAAAGCGGCACGATTTGTTCGATTCTGTGATGCCTTTAACATTCCGATAGTTACTTTGGTAGATGTCCCAGGATTCTTACCAGGGACAGGACAAGAATATGGCGGTATTATACTTCACGGGGCTAAGTTATTATTTGCGTACGGCGAAGCCACGGTTCCAAAAGTTACCATAACGCTACGTAAATCATATGGTGGTGCGCATGATGTAATGAGCTGTAAGCAATTAAGAGGTGATTTGAATTATGCCTGGCCAACCGCCGAAATTGCAGTTATGGGTGCCAAGGGAGCCGTTGAGGTGCTTGAAGGCAGCAACATTAGAAAAATCGAGGATACCGAAGAAAAAACCAAATATATTGAGCGGAAAGAAGATGAGTATACGGCGAAATTTGCCAACCCATATGTAGCTGCGAAGTATGGTTTTATAGATGATGTAATAGAGCCACGAAACACGCGTTTCAGGATTATTAGGGCCCTTGAATTACTTTCCAATAAGAAAGAAGTCAATCCTCCCAAGAAACACTCAAATCTACCACTATGATCCTTTTGAACATGAGTTTACAAATAAATCAGGTCAGCGAAGGTTATGTTATTTTATTGACTGGTTTGATCATTGTATTCTGTGCATTACTGACCCTCTCATTGTTCTTCAAGTTTGGGCTACCGGTATTGTTGTATGTGTATAGGATAATTACTAAAGGAAAGGACAAAAAAATAAAGGATATTCCCATTGGTGCAGATGAAAGTTTTACTGGAGAAATAGCGGCGGTAATATCATCGGCAATTCATTTATATCTGAATGAACAACATGATGATGAAAATGCCATATTGACCATAAAACAGGCTAGAAAATTGTATTCGCCTTGGAGTTCTAAAATATATGCCACACATCATCGCAGACTATAACCTATAGGAATCAAATTGACGCAATGAATTAAAGATTCGGTCAAGAGAAACAATAAGAAAGAATAATGAAAAATTTTAAATTCAAAATACGCGATAATAATTACAACGTTAAGATTCTTTCGCATGAAGGAAATAAGATTGAGTTGGAAGTAAACGGAACTTCCTATTCCGTTAAAATGAAAGAGGAGATCAAGAAAACCAAAACTCCTACCTTGGTTCGTGCGGCGTCGAAAAGACCTGCTGAGCCGCTTAAGGTAAATCCTAGCTCATCAAAAACAAAAATTGTCGCTCCCATTCCAGGTGTGGTTTTGTCGCTTGATGTAAAAGTAGGAGATGAAATAAAAGTTGGAGACAGGTTGTTGGTACTCGAAGCGATGAAAATGGAAAACAATATCGCCTCAGAAAAGGCAGGTACGATCACTGCCGTAAACGTAAACGTTGGTCAACAGGTATTACAGAACGAAATAATGATAGAACTAGAATAGAAATTTAGCGGTTATGCGTCTTGATGTTGATTCTTGCGGGATGATTCGGCGCTAAACTCGTAAAAAAAACAAAATGAAGAAAATACTATTAATATTCGGTGTTCTGTCCTTACTGATTTTTATAAGACCCGTTCTTGGATTTAGCCCTAATACCGATTCTAGGGAAACTATTACATCCGTATCTTCCGAACAAGTTGATAACCAAGAAGATGGGATTTATAACAACGCTTTTCACGGAATTCAGCAGTTCTACAATTACACAGGCTTCGCAAATGCTACTTGGGGCCATATATTAATGATACTGATCGGGATCATATTTATATATCTCGGAATTAAGTTCGATTATGAACCGCTTTTATTGATTCCTATTGGGGCTGGTGTAATTATTGGAAACATTCCATTTGTTGCAGGAAATCAAACCGGTATTTATGAAGCAGGTTCCGTTTTGAATTACCTTTATTTTGGAGTAGTGAAGGGTGTTTATCCACCGCTGATATTTTTGGGTATTGGAGCTATGACCGATTTCTCATCGTTAATAGCTAATCCAAAACTAATGTTATTGGGCGCCGCTGCTCAAATTGGTGTTTTCGCCACATTTTTAGGTGCGCTTTATCTTGGTTTTGCTTTACCAGAAGCGGGTGCTATCGGTATAATTGGGGGTGCAGATGGCCCCACTGCTATATTTCTATCTTCTAAACTAGCGAATGGCATTAATATACTACCCGATGGTACAACGGTCAAAAACCTTATTGGCCCCATAGCCATTGCAGCATATTCCTATATGGCACTGGTCCCAGTTATTCAACCTCCAATCATGCGATTATTGGTTTCCAAGGAAGATAGGAAGATCAGGATGAAACCACCAAGGGCCGTTTCGCAAAAAGAAAAAATGATTTTCCCGATTGTTGCGTTGTTATTAACCACATTTATATCGCCTAGTGCCCTACCGTTATTGGGAATGTTGTTCTTTGGGAATTTATTGAAAGAGTCTGGAAGAACAGAAAGACTTGCAGATACGGCACGTACAAAGCTTATTGATATAGTGACAATTTTACTAGGTGTAACTGTGGGAGCCTCTACCCAGGCTGACATTTTCATCACCAATGACTCGATGATGATATTTGGTCTTGGGGCAATTTCCTTTGTTATAGCGACAATAGGCGGCTTGCTTTTTGCCAAGTTTATGAACGTGTTCTTGAAAGGGGACAATAAGATCAATCCTTTAATTGGAGCATCGGGAGTTTCCGCGGTTCCTGATAGTGCAAGGGTTGTACATGCAGAAGCTTTAAAATCAGATCCTAATAACTATTTATTAATGCATGCCATGGCGCCGAATGTTTCTGGTGTAATTGGTTCTGCTATTGCAGCAGGTATTTTATTGAGTTTTTTAGGCTAATAAGTTGTCCATTAATTTGGATATAAATAGATATAATTTAAGAAAAATGAAAATTCCGAATTTAATGACAGCCGAAGATGCTGTAAGACTAATAGAATCAGGTAACAGGGTATTGATCCAGGGAGGATCCGCAACTCCACAAACATTGGTAAGGGCGATGGTTGATCGAGCTCCTGAATTAAGAGGGGTAGAGATTGTACATCTCCATACCGAAGGGGAATGCGGATACACCGCACCTGAAGTAAGGGAAAGTTTTCAGACCAATGCCTTCTTCATTGGGGGAAATATTAGAAGAATGGTGGGTAATACCGCCGATTACATTCCTATTTTCCTGAGTGATATCCCAAGTCTGTTTCGACAGGATTACATGAATCTTGACGTCGTTCTTGTGAATGTATCTCCACCAGATAAACATGGATTTTGTTCCTTGGGTGTATCAATTGATATTGTAATCGCGGCCATAGAAAAAGGTAAAAAGGTGATTGCACAAATCAATCCGCGAATGCCAAGAACCTTTGGTGATGCCCTGGTAAACCTTAGAAACTTTGATGCCTGTGTGGAAGTAGTTGAGGAAATTCACGAAATGAAATTGGCCGCTCCTACCGAGGAGGAAATACTTATTGGTAAAAATATTGCAGAAATTATTGAGGATGGCGCTACCCTTCAAATGGGTATAGGGGGTATACCCAACGCTGTTTTGAGCTTTTTGAACAATCACAAGGATTTAGGAGTCCATACCGAGATGTTCTCTGAAGGGATTGTTGATCTTGTAGAGAAGGATATCGTTACAGGATCGCAGAAAAAATTGAATCCTTATAAAATCGTATCCGGTTTTGCCATGGGATCTAGGCGCCTTTATGATTTTATGGATGACAATCCTGAAATCGAAATGAAGGATATCGCTTATGTTAACGATACAGCGGTAATTCGACAAAATCCAAAGGTTACTGCCATTAATTCTGCCATTGAAATTGATTTTACCGGTCAAGTTTGTGCCGATTCAATTGGAACGAGAATGTTCTCTGGAGTTGGAGGCCAAATGGACTTTATGCGCGGTGCGGCATTATCGCCAGGGGGCAAGCCTATTATTGCAGTAACCTCAACAACCGCCAAAGGAGTATCCAAGATCGTTCCAATGTTAAAGCAAGGTGCGGGCGTAGTAACGACAAGGGCGCATGCCAGATATGTCGCCACTGAATTTGGTGTCGCAAGGTTGTTTGGAAGAAACTTGAAAGAAAGGGCACAATCTTTAAGGGATATAGCGCATCCGGATCATCGGGAAGAATTAGATAAAGCTATTTTTGAAAGATTCGGTAGTAGCTTAATGGTTCACTAACTTTG
>CAZHJO010000218.1:0-5561 GCA_964532755.1 uncultured Maribacter sp.
ATTCTCCTGTTGCCCTTTTTTAAGGTTTTTGTAGTAGGCATTTTTATTTCTATTGAAAGTTCGAACCGCATCCTTGAAATTGGCCCAAGTCTGTTCATTAACCCTTTGCGGTACCTTTCCTGCTTTAAAGAAGGCATCACGTAATTCCTCGATTTGCTTTATTTGTTGTTGAAGCGCTCTATGGTTATCAGCGACTGCTGTTGAGATAGCCCTGATTGCTTCAATAATCCCATTCTTTTTTTCAAGGTTTTGTTCATGTATTTTATCCAGATCCTTATAATAATCTTGTCTTCGGTGGTGCAGTACCTTAGTGGCATTGCTGAAACGCTCCCAAATTTCCTCCCTGTGTTCCTTGTCTACAGGACCAATATCCTCTTTCCAAATTTTATGCAAGGTCTGCAATTCACGAAATGCCTTGTTCAAATCTTCCTCTTTTTCCAAAGCCTCCGCACGCTCTACCAATTTAAGTTTTTCCTCAAGATTGTGCTTGAAATCAAGGTCGCGTAATTCTCTATTTATATGCAGAAAATCGTAGAAAATTTCAATATGGTGGTGATAGGTACGCCAAACATCATTGTAATGGTTCCTTGGTACTGGCCCGGCATTACGCCATCTTTCCTGAACATCCTTAAAATGTTTGTAAGTGGTATTAATATCTTCCTCAACATTTACCAAACTTTTCAATTCGTCAATAATTGCCAAGCGGTCAGCCAAATTCTCCTTTAAACTATTCTCAAGATTTTTATAATATTGATTACGTTTTTCCCTATACTCTGAATAAACCTCATTGAACTGCCTTTTAGTAACCGAGTTGTATCTAAAATCTACCTCATTGCCACCATTGCTAACGAAATCCTCTTTTTTACGTTCTATGAATTCCTGGAATTTGAGGTCGAATTCATGTTTAATACCATCAACATGCTTTTTGATAGCCTGAACCCTTTCATTTTTAACCAACTTTTGAAGTTCCCCTACCAAATTTTCCATGGACATGGCGTGGTAATCCAAAATGGGAATACGATGTCTATGATGGTTGTGTTTGTCCTCAGCATCTTCTGCATTCGACTCGTCAATCTCATTTAAAACAGCTTTTTTTGATTCATCGGCTTCTTTTTCCGAGGTTGATGCTGTTGCTTTTTCGACTGGCTTATCAGCTTCTTTTTCTGAGGTTGGTTCTGCCGTCTTTTTGGCAGGCTCATCAACTTCGTTTTCAGCGTTTTGCCCAGGGGGCTCCTCAGAGGGCTCAACGATTTCGGATTTAGAAGTGTTATCTGATTCAACGACTTTTTTGACTTTTTCAGTGCTTTTCTCCGATGCTTCTTGAGCGCTTTCGGTAGTTTCTGAATTATTCCCTTCACCTACAGGATCCTGTAGTTCTTGATCTTTCTCTTCTTGCATTAGTATAAGAGTTAGTGATGCATAAGATTACTATTGTAATATACTAACAACAGAAGGAATACCAAAACTAATGAAGCCTCTTTTTAGCGGGGGATATTATGAATTCCAAATTTTCCATGACTTCTCGGCCTGTAACTCGAGCATCCTAAGTCCGTTACAGATAGTTGCTCCTCGTTTTTCCCCTTCAGATAAAAAGGCAGTTTTTTCAGGATTGTAGATTAAATCAAAAAGCAAATGTTTTGTCGCTATAAATTGATACGGAATATCAGGTTTATCGGCAATATTTGGAAATGTTCCCAAAGGAGTACAATTGATTAAAACGGTATGCTTTTTTAAGATTTTTTCACTTAGATCAATGTAACCCAATTGGCCTTCATCAGGATTTCTAGATACATATTTGTATTTAACCCCCAACTCCCCAAATACAAATGCTACTGCTTTTGAGGCACCACCCGTTCCAAATATCAACGCCCTCTTGTGCCTTTTTTTCAAAAATGGACTTATTGCTTTTTTAAAGCCATAAATATCGGTGTTATACCCCCTTAGGCCTTTTTTAGTGAATTTAATTGTATTAACGGCCCCTACTTTCCTTGCCTTGGCATTTAGCTTATTCAGATAGGGGATTACGTCTTCTTTGTATGGAATGGTCACATTCAATCCTTTAAGATCCTTATTTTGTTGAATGAGATCTTGAAAATCCCCAATTGTACCTAAATCAAAATTTTCGTAGGAATTGTGGTCTAATCCCAAATGCTTGAATTTTTGTGTAAAATACCCTTTGGAAAAAGAGTAGGAAATATTCTTCCCAACCAACCCGAACTTATTTCTTTCTATATTCCCCATACCACTCCAAACCTAATAATATAAATATCCCCAAGATCACAAAGAAAATAGCCCACCATGTTTCGGAATTCCCAAAATCAGGAAAATACCTTTCGTAATTCAGGATTATTTCTTTTCCGTTTGAATCCAGAGCGACTTGCCCTGTCTCATCACTTTTGAAAATCGTATGTTTCCATGGCCAGACAACCCCGAGTGAACCGGTGATAAAACCAATAATCACCGCTGTGGTAATATACTTATAATGCTTTAATACATAGGTTAAAATATGCGATAAGGTAACCAAACCCGTTGCTGAGCCCAAGGTGAAAACAGTTAGGATCTTTAAGGTATTTAGGCGCTCACTATTCCTTATAAAGCCGAAATCACCTCGCAATATTTCAGCGAATGTATCGTAAAGGGCATTCACTGAATCTACTAAGAGCAAAACATAATTGCCGATTAGAATAAGTATAAATGAACCTGAAAGTCCCGGAAGGGTCATTCCTGAGACACTGATAATTCCACATATGAAAATGAACCATAGATTGTCATTTTCTGTTGCAGGGCTTAAAAAACTTATTGAGATACCCACAATAAACCCTAAAATACCCGCTATTACCGTTTTTCTTTCCCAATGCTTAAAATCTTTTGAAATGTAATAAATTGATCCCAAGATCATTCCGAAAAAAGTGGCCCAAACAAAAAGTTCCTTACGCTCCAAAAAATAATCGAGAAGTTTCGAAACACTAAAATAACTGACCAACATTCCAAATATCAGTAGGGTTAGGAATTGTCCGTTAACGTATCTATAGAAACTCTTGAACCTCCCATTAAATAAGAGCTTTATGGCCTTTATATTAATTTTTTGCAGGGAATAGATGAACTCCTCATAAAATCCTCCGACAAAGGCAACTATACCACCAGAAACACCTGGGACCTTATTGGCCGCACCCATGGCAAGTCCCTTTAGGACCAAAAACAATTTATCAAATAATGTTCTAGGTTCGTACATGTGAAGAAACGACTATTTTTCCGAGGCAACTTTTTCAAGTATAAAAATAAGGGAAAAACCGATGATCGCAGCGATAATGGCAAACAATAATTGGGGCTCACCTTCGAAGTTAAAAGGGGAAACATTCTGCTCTTTTATAGGAATGATTTTTTCACCAATGGTTTTAGTCTCCAATATTAATTTCCATGGCCATATCTTATTCAATGACCCTAAAATGAAACCTGTTAATAGCGCCAAAGTGAGGTTCCTATAATGACTGAACATCCATTTTAAGAGTTTGGCAAAACTTAGGAGACCAAAAATTGCTCCTAAGGCCACGGTTACAATGATTTGAAAATCCCTATCGTGGACCGCATCCAAAACGGTTTTGTAAGATCCAAGGAGGACCAATATAAAAGCACCTGAAATACCTGGTAAAATCATTGCACAGACGGCCAATGCCCCTGACATGAATAGGTATGGGAGACTTGTTGCATTTTCAGATACGGGTAAGGTTGTAATAAAATATGCGATGCCTGCTCCTAAAATCAGGATTATGATTGTACCTAAATTCCATTTGGTAATTTCCTTACCTACAAAAAATATACTTGCTGCGACCAATCCGAAAAAAAAGGACCAAAGTAGAACAGGTTCATTTTCGAGCAACCAACTCACCAATGTAGCAAGCGAAAAAAGGCTTATGAATATCCCTAGGAACAAGGCAACCAAAAAATTACCGTTCAGTTTTTTCCAAAAGGCGTTGAATCCTTCTTTTTTCCAAATCTTGATCAAGGAAGGGTGTACATTGTTTATCGACGTAATCAGCTCTTCGTAAATACCTGATATAAAAGCGATAGTGCCTCCCGAAACTCCCGGAACCACATCAGCGGCTCCCATAGCAATTCCCTTTAGGGTAATAAAAGTATATTGGAGTAAGTTTCGATTCGCCATAAACAAAAAAGCAAAAATAGTCTATTTATCTAGAAGCTC
Organism: uncultured Maribacter sp.; assembly: GCA_964532755.1. Taxonomy (GTDB): domain Bacteria; phylum Bacteroidota; class Bacteroidia; order Flavobacteriales; family Flavobacteriaceae; genus Maribacter_A. Next base: position 4,202 of record CAZHJO010000218.1, read on the forward strand.
TTTTGTTAATAGCTATTATGTTCTGGGCCCATTCTGTTTCGTAGTATCCAGGAAACTCATCTTGGAATAATTGTAGCTTTTCAGAATTGTTATTCAAAGCGTCAATCAATAGTATGCGCGCATTTATCCTATCGTTGGCCAACAAATGAAAACCTGCAGTCTTATATAATATATCGGCAGAGTCAGGGTAAAACTCCCTGCCTTGGGCCAAAATATGTAATCCGGAAACATAGTCCTTATTTTCTTTGGCAACGCTCGCCCAGCCCAACCAAGTGTCTAATTCATAATTACCCAGATCAACAGCTTGTTTATAAGAAAAATCGGCCTGATCAAAACTCTTTAAAGCAGCGTTTATTCGAGCGCCTTTCTTCCAATACGTAGGATTCTCGCCATCAATATTCAAGGCTTTATTGATATAATAGAGTGCTTTTTCGTAATTACCCTTATTAAAATAGAAATCTGTTATGGCCAACCACCCTTTGTCCAATAAAGGATCTTCATGCACTGTTTGATAGTAGTAATATTTAGCCATTTCATCATTACACAAACGCTCATAGCATTTACCAATTCTTAGATAGGCATGCGATGTAGGATCTTCAATTTTTATTGTCGTCTCGTAATTCTCTATCGCTTCATTGAACTTGCCCAACTTTTCGAGTACTTTGCCTTTTTCAAAATAGGCGCCGATAAAGGAGTCATCTGAAATAATGGCAAAATCGAAGGCTGTCAATGCCTCATTGAACATTCTTTTCGAAAAGTATTGTTTGCCCAATTGATGCCAGGCTACTTCGCAATAGGGGTTTCGTTCTAAATAGTCATTGAGGTACACAATAGCCCCTTCAAAGTCTTCCAGAAATTCAAAGCAATAAATTACATTATACAGCGATGAATAGTCCTGTTGGTCATAAGTAACGCATTTCATAAAGCTTTTCTTGGCAAGTTTAAAGTCATCCATGAAAAGATATTCCATGCCCAATAACGAATGAATATCGTAACTATCCTGGGCAAGGTCCAGTGCTTTTAATAACAGGGAAACAGCAGCTTCATGATTATCTTTTTTAGAATAGATATTTGCCCTCTGAATATAAATTTCCTCATTATTGCCATCAAGCAATTGAAGCCTGTCCAATAGTTTTTCCGCCTTGTCAAGATTATTCTCGAACACAAGTACTTCAACATCCAAAAGTTTGAGTTCTATCGAGTCAGGATGTTGCTTTAAGCTAATTTTGATCGCCTTTTTTGCCAGGGCTATTTTACCATGGTTGAGGTAGTGATGGATGATGTCCTCAAAATCCTCTGCATCAAAGAAGTAGACATCATCTGTCTTAAGCATTGATTCAAACTTGGCAATTGGCTGGTT
>CAZHJO010000219.1:0-5528 GCA_964532755.1 uncultured Maribacter sp.
CATTACCTGTTCCTGATACACTGTAATACCGTAGGTTTCCTTCAGGTATTCCTCCATATCCCCTAGGTCGTAAGTAATCTCGGCCATACCATTTTTACGGGAAATAAAATCAGGAATGTATTCCATTGGACCTGGTCGATACAAGGCATTCATGGCAATAAGGTCATCGAAGACCGTAGGTCTCAAATCCTTTAAATGTTTCTGCATTCCAGGCGATTCATACTGGAATATCCCTACGGTATCCCCTCGCTGAAAGAGTTCATAGGTGGTTGTATCATCCAACGGAAAATCATCAGGAACCAATTCGATCCCATGTTTTGCCTTAACGATCTTAACCGTGTCCTTGATAAGTGTCAAGGTTTTCAAGCCAAGGAAATCCATCTTCAATAATCCGGCGCTCTCAACGACCGAGTTATCAAATTGGGTGACATAAAGATCAGAATCCTTTGCGGTAGCAACGGGTACGAAATTGGTGATGTCATCCGGGGTTATGATCACTCCACATGCATGTATACCAGTGTTTCGAAGTGAGCCTTCCAATACTCTGGCCATGTTCACCGTTTGCCCCTCTAAATCATCACCTTCGGATATATTCAATAAATTATTGACTTTTTCGAGATCTTCGGATCGGAATTTCTTCTTCAATTCTGCTTCCGGAACCCCAAAGATTTTTCCAAGTTTTGACATGGTCGGTATCAATTTGGCGATCCGATCAGCATCGCCCAACGGAAGATCTAAAACCCTTGCCGTATCCCGTATCGAAGATTTAGCGGCCATGGTACCATAGGTTATGATCTGGGCCACCTGGTTGGCCCCATATTTATTGATTACATAATCCATGACCCGTCCTCTACCTTCATCATCAAAGTCAATATCAATATCGGGCATTGAAACCCTATCGGGATTTAGGAATCGCTCAAAAAGCAGATCATATTTTAAGGGATCTATATTAGTGATCTTTAAGCAGTAGGCAACAACAGAACCGGCTGCAGATCCCCTTCCCGGGCCTACTGAAACATCCATATTGCGAGCTTCCCTTATAAAATCCTCAACAATCAGAAAATATCCCGGATATCCAGAATTTTCAATGGTTTTCAACTCAAAATCAATGCGCTCCTCTATTTCCGGGGTAATTTTATCATATCGTTTTTTTGCACCTTCATAGGTTAAGTGACGTAAATAGCCATTTTCCCCACGTTTGCCCCTATCGACGACATCCTCGGCAACTTTGAATTCATCCGGAATATCAAACTTGGGCAACAGCACATCCCTTGCCAAATCATAGGCTTCAATCTTATCGACGATTTCCTGTATGTTCAAAATAGATTCTGGTAAATCCTTGAACAACTGACTCATTTCCTCAGAAGACTTAAAATAATACTCTTGATTAGGTAAACCATAGCGATAACCCCGTCCACGACCTATGGGAGTGGCCTGCTTTTCGCCATCCTTAACACAAAGCAAAATATCATGGGCATTGGCATCTTCCTTGGCGCAATAATAGGTATTGTTGGTTGCAATCATCTTCACCTGATGCTTTTTCGCAAATTCGATCAATACCTTGTTCACGCGGTCCTCATCTTCTTGCCCATGCCGCATAATTTCCATATAAAGATCATTGCCGAACTGCTCTTGCCACCAAAGTAAAGCTTCCTCGGCCTGTTTCTCACCAAGGTTCAAAACCTTAGCGGGCACCTCTCCATATAGGTTGCCTGTCAAAACAATTAAATCTTCCTTGTATTGTTCTATTATCTTTTTATCAATCCTGGGCACATAATAAAATCCATCGGTATAAGCTATAGAAGACATTTTAGCCAGATTGTGGTACCCCGTCTTGTTTTTGGCTAAAAGGACTATTTGATATCCATAATCCTTAACATTTTTGTTGGAATGGTCCTCACAGACAAAAAATTCACAGCCGATTATCGGGGTGATTTCCATTCCGGTAGGCTGATCTCCATGTTGAATCGCGATTCTGTTTTTTTCCTTTATCGCATGATTGTGGGCTTTAACCTCCTTCACAAAATGGAAAGCTCCCATCATATTTGCATGATCCGTAAGCGCTACTGCAGGCATTTCATTTTTAGCTGCAGATTGGACCAAATCCTTGATCTTTATGGTGGACTGTAGGACTGAAAATTGGGAATGGTTGTGTAAATGCACAAATTGGGCATCAGAAAGACTCTCAATGTTCTCCTTGATTTCTTCCTCGGAAAATCCACCTGTATCTTTCTCCCATAGCGCATCGGCTATCTTTTTAGAAGCTTTTTTTAGATTGATGTGCTTAAGACCAATAAGCTCTATTTCATGTGGATTGACCTCAGAGAAATTCTGAAAATAATCGGGCTGAACATCCAGTTGTTCCTGAGAATAATGTTTTTGACGAACGAGTTCTAAAAAACAACGTGTCGTTGCCTCAACATCGGCCGTGGCATTATGGGCCTCATTGAAAGGCTCATTAAAAAGATATTCATGTAGTTCAGTAAGTGTCGGCAATTTGAATTTACCACCTCGTCCTCCGGGAATCTTGCAAAGCAATGCAGTTTTTTCGGTACAAGTATCGAGGACGGGAAGTTCTTGTAATGGGTTTTTGACCTGCATGCGATGAAATTCAGCCCCCATAATATTTACATCGAACCCTACATTCTGTCCGACTATAAATTTTGTTTTGGACATGGCGTTAGTGAACTTCTCTAAAACCTCAGTTAATGAAATCCCATTTTGAGCGGCCAGTTCGGTAGAAATACCATGAATCTGTTCTGCATCATAGGGAATATTGAAACCTTCTGGCTGCACCAAATAATCCTGACTGTCAACCAAATTACCCATAGCATCATGCAATTGCCAAGCTATCTGAACGCAGCGTGGCCAATTGTCGGTATCGGTAACAGGTGCATCCCATCGTTTGGGCAGACCAGTGGTTTCAGTGTCAAAAATCAGGTACATATATAAGAATTTCAATAAAAATACAGTGGCTAAAAATAACTAAAAAACCAATCGCCCCAAGAAGGGAGTTGTCAGTAGTTATCAACTTTCACCCTTCCAAATTGACTATTACAGATTTGCCAATAATCACTAACTTCAAGCATTATAAAATAACCATTATGACCACTAATACCAAAAATTCCGGAATCCTATTATTCACCTTACTTCACTTGTTGCTTCTCACTAATTTAAAGGCGCAGAAAAGCGATAATAAACCCCCCAACTTTGTGGTTATATTTGCCGATGATCTTGGTTATGGTGATTTGAGTACTTACGGAAACCCAACTATACATACCCCAAACCTTGACCGTATGGCGTATGAAGGCCAAAAATGGACCAACTTCTACGTTGGGGCAAGTGTCTGCACCCCTAGTAGGGCTGCTCTTTTGACCGGTAGACTGCCTGTTAGAAGCGGTATGGCAAGCAGTAAAACACGCGTGCTTTTTCCCAATTCAAAAAACGGGCTTCCAGCAAGTGAAATAACCTTGGCAGAACAGCTCAAAAAAGTAGGTTATAGCACAGCTTGTATTGGCAAATGGCATTTAGGACACAAAGAACAATACTTGCCGACCAATAATGGTTTTGATTACTATTTTGGCATTCCATATTCTAACGATATGGACTTTACGGGCAATGCAGATTATAAAAAACTTGCCTTATATAACCCCACAGCTATTAAACCTGAGGATTACAATGTCCCGTTAATTCGAAACACCGAAATTTTAGAACGGCCTGCCAAGCAACATACCATCACCAAAAGGTATGCTGAAGAAACAATAAAGTTCATCAAGAAAAACAAGGAGAGGCCATTTTTTGTGTATTTGGCACATAATCTACCACATATTCCGCTCTTCGTTTCCAAGGAATTCAAAGGTCATAGTGAGCGAGGCCTCTATGGAGATGTACTCGAGGAAATTGACCATGGAGTAGGAGAAATATTAAAAGCCCTTAAAAAGGAAGGTCTTGATGAAAATACCATCGTAGTCTTTACTTCGGACAATGGCCCATGGTTACCGTTTAAAACGCATGGTGGCAGCGCGGGATTATTACGAGCAGGAAAGGGAACAACCTGGGAAGGAGGAATGCGAGAGCCCGCGATTTTTTGGGGACCCGGACTAATAAAACCAGGTTTAGTAAGCGAATTGGGCTCCACAATGGATTTGTTTTCAACCTTTAGTTCCCTTGCAGGTGTTGATATTCCGAATGACCGTATTATTGATGGGAAAGACCTAAGTCAAACCTTATTGGAGCGGGAAGCCAGTCCCAGAAAAAGCATTTTGTATTATCGGGGAACTGAACTTTACGCAGCTCGTTTAGGTGATTTCAAAGCACATTACACAACCCAAGGCGCTTATGGGGAATTTGGAGAGCGCAAAGAACATAATCCTCCCTTACTCTTTAACTTAAGTCATGATCCTTCTGAAAATTTTGATATCGCAAAGCAACATCCTGATGTTATTGCGCAAATAAATGCCTTGGTTGCTTCGCATAAATCAAACCTAGTAAAGGGCAAAGATCAACTGGTCGAAAGAGAATGAAGTTAATTATGCATTGTTATTGTGCATTTAAAGAATTGAAGTATATTTGCAGCCCGTTTTAGGGAACAAATAAAAAGAATTAATAATCGAGGGTCGGGCACCCTACAAAATTAATGTGATATGCCAGTAAAAATTAGATTACAAAGACACGGTAAAAAAGGAAAACCTTTCTATTGGATCGTTGCCGCCGATTCACGTGCAAAAAGAGACGGTAAATTTTTGGAAAAATTAGGGATCTACAACCCTAATACCAACCCTGCAACTATCGAGGTTAAAGTTGACAACTCTGTAGAGTGGTTAAATAACGGAGCACAACCAACTGATACTGCAAGAGCTATTCTTTCATACAAAGGTGTTTTATTAAAGCATCATTTAATGGGTGGTGTTCGTAAAGGTGCTTTGACCGAGGAACAAGCTGAAGAAAAATTCAATACCTGGATCGCTGAAAAAGAAAAAGCGGTTGCTACTAAAGTAAGTGGTCTTGATAAGGCAAAAGCAGACGCCAAAGCGAAAACATTGGCTGCTGAAAAAGAAATAAACGAAAAACGTGCATTAGCCGCAGCTGAAACGGAAATGCCTGAAGAGATTGTAGAATCTGAAATTGTTGTCGAAGAAGCTGCTGCAGAAGTAACAGAAGCAGTTGAAGAAACTGAAGCACCCGCTGTTAAAGAGGCTACCGAAGCCCCTGTTGCTGAAGAAAAAGTTGCTGAAGCGGATACCGAGGAAAAAGCACCTGCAGCAGAAGAAGCAGTTGCGGAAGCCGATACTGAGGAAGAAGCACCTGCAGCCTCTAAGGAAGAAGAGTAAAAAATCCTGAAACGATGGACAAGTCAGCTTGTTTCTACCTAGGTAAAATCGTTTCAAAATATAGTTTCAAAGGGGAGGTACTCGTAAAACTGGATACCGATGAACCGGAGATATACGAAAATTTGGAATCAGTTTTTGTTTCATTAGGAAACAATCTGGTTCCATTTTTTATTGATAAATGCCGTTTGCATAAATCAA
>CAZHJO010000220.1:0-5526 GCA_964532755.1 uncultured Maribacter sp.
TTAGAAGAAGAAAGAAAAAGATGGGAAGTTCAAAGTAGTTTGTCTAATGTAAATCCTATAAATTCAAGTGAAACTATTGCTTCACCCTACATATTTCCCAAGCATAAGAACCTTTGCAGGTTTGGTTCAAAATGAGGTTCTATGGGAAGTAGAGGATAACTATCAGAAACAAACTTATAGAAATCGTTGTTATATATGCACTGACCAAGGGAAACACATACTTAGTATCCCGATTAAACATGTTGGTGGTGATCAGGGAAGGCAAAAATACAAGTATGTTCAACTAGAGAACGAATATCATTGGCAGCGACAACATTGGCGTACCTTACAGACCGCCTATAGAACATCTCCCTTCTTTGAGTATTATGAGGATGAAATTGCTCCGTTATTCGAATTGAAATATAAATTTCTATTGGATTTTAATTTTAAAACCATTGCCGCTATCTGTAAGTGTCTTCAATTTGAAATGCCTACTTTACAAAGCCGAAATTATGAAATTGATTTACCCCTGAATATATTGGATACTCGATTTTTGGTACGTTGCAAAAACGAACAGGAATATGAACAACAGGCGTATGTTCAAGTATTCGGGGATAGACATGGATTTATACGAAACACCAGCGTTTTGGATCTTTTATTCAATGAAGGAACCAATGCGCTGTCTTACTTGAAGAATATCAATCCAAGTTTTATCAATGCTTAGGATCTTGCTGCATTATGGTATTCATTTCATTGTTCCCATATTTATTGCTTTTTATTTCTTCAAGGAACAACGTATTAAAATAGCTGTCATTTTACTTCTGGGAATACTTATTGATGTCGACCATCTTTTGGCAAACCCCATTTTCGACTCCTCTCGCTGTAGTATTAATTTCCACCCATTGCATAGTTATTGGGCCATTTGTAGTTATGTCTTACTCACTTTTTTTACGAAAACCCGAATTTTGGGAATTGCACTATTGATCCACATTATAGCTGACGTCGTGGATTGTGGAATGCTATTCCTTCAATCGAAATGAGGCCATTACAGGTTCATGATCCGATAATCGTACATTAAAATTTTTATGGGATTTAATTTCGATTTCTGGGTCGACTAGGATAAAATCGATGCGAAACGGCAAGAATTTAAAAATATATGTGCTTCCAAGGCCAAATCCTTTTTCCAAAAAAGTGTCATTCATATCTTGCTTAATATGGTAATAAATATTTGAAAACTGCGAATTATTAAAATCGCCACAGATTATTTTCTTATGATTAATGTCTTTACTATGATCTACAATTAAATCAGCTTGTTGGCGCTGCTTTATAAACGTATTGCCCAATCTTCTGTTTAGCCTACTAGCGGATTCCCGCTTGATTGAACCTGGTCTTACTTTTAATGATTGCAAGTGAAGATTGTAAATTCTTATAGTATCTTTTTTTAAACCAATATCCGCATATATAGCATTGTTATTACTATTCGGAAAACTTAATGAGCCCTTGCCAACAATAGGATATTTTGAAAAAATAGCTTGAACAACCTTATGTTCCTTGTTAAGACCCAACTCTCTATTTATATAGTGGAAAGGGTATTGCTGAAATGCTTGGCTACCTGTATTTAAATCATCAAATTCTTGAAAGCATACGATATCAGCGTCTTGTTGTGAGATAAAACCGATGATCTTGTTTACTAAATCTGGGTCCTTTATTCTATAATTACCATGAAATCCTAAGGAATTAAAGGTAAGAAGACTAACGTCATCAGCTGAAGATTCAGTGGTAGAAGCATACACTTTAATAAAAGTTCCAAGGGAAATATATCCTATAATTAAGGTTGCTATTGAAAGCAATACAATCCGGTGTCTTTGAACCAGCCAATAACCTAGGAATAAAATATGAACAGTCATCAGAAATGGTACAGCCAAAGACAAAAACGCCATTGACGGAAAAACCTTTACATTTATTATTGATCCGCCACATGAGAATAGTAATAGAATAGTAAATATTACATTTAGTACAAAAACTAATTTATTAAATAAACTTAGGTTTTTCACTTAATCAATCTTCTTTACCCGCTTTAAATAAAAAATCTTTTTCAGCTTTGGAAAGGCTTTCATAACCAGATTTGCCAATCTTATCCAAAATGGCATCTATTTTTCGTTGATGGCTTTCTTTTTTGTAATCTACCTGCTTGCCAGAAGTACTTTTCTTACCTCGATAAACCGTTTTCATTGGCGCCTTTTTTTCAGACTTTTTAAAGAGATTCACAACACCATCAACCACTTTTGAAAATCCTTCCCCAATATCCTTGCCATTCAATAATTGACGCGCATATATATACCCTAATAAAGCCCCTCCCAAGTGTGCAAATTGTCCACCAGGGTTAACACCCATAGATAATTGGACCAGGTCTGTCACCACAATGAAAGCTCCAATATACCATAGTTTTATATTGAAGAAGATCAATCGAACTTCTTGATTTGGAATATAGGCACAAATGAATATCAGTATAGCCCGTACTCCAGCAGATGCTCCTATAAGCACTGCATTAACTTCAAAAAAAGCAGGAAATACATTATAACTGACCATAAAGAACAATCCACCGAGAATCACCCCTAAAAAGTAAACATTCAAAAATCGCCTACCATTGAACAAATTCAGAAATATGCGACCTACGTAAAAAAGAACGAGCATATTCCAAAAAATATGCCCCAAACCTCCATGAAAAAATGAATACGTGACAATAGACCACGGCTGTGACAAGAAATCAAAAAAGTCTTTCGGCAATTGAAACCATTGCACAATTGCCTCCTTATTTGTTCCCATTAAAAGTGTGAACAACCCATTTACAAGAAAAATCAGCACATTTATTGCTATGAGCTTTTCTGCTACCGACAACCTTGCATAATAATATTTCAAATTCCCCGTCGCCATTTTAATCCCAACGTTTATCATTAAATTGGTTTTTCTTCCAATACCACATCATTATGAAACCCGCAACTGCACCACCGACGTGGGCGAAATGGGCGATACCCTGTCCAAAAATACCATAACCTGTAACTCCTGAGAACAAATCCAATGCGATTAGTACCGGAATAAATATTTTGGCTTTGATCGGTATAGGAAGAAATATCAAAAAAAGCTCACTATTTGGGTAAGACATTCCGAATGCTACCAAAATACCATAAATGGCCCCAGAGGCACCAACAGCAGGTGTATTGTAAGCACTTAAAAAGTTATCAATTGTGCTTTTAGGTGCAATATCATACCAACTTGGACTATACTGACCTCCCGAGATAATCTCAATTATCTCATTTTTGGCCATACCGGAATTAACCAAAGCATTGATGCCTTCATTAAAATGATAGTAATTAACACCAGTGTGGATCAAAGCAGCACCTAGTCCGGCTGAAAAGTAAAAAAACAAGAACTTGTTTCTACCCCACATTCTTTCTAAAGGTGTTCCAAAAGCCCAAAGGGCATACATATTAAAGCCAATATGTGCCAAACCGCCATGCATGAACATATGTGAGACCATTTGCCATATGCCAAAATTTTCATTTTTTGGAAACCATAGGGAAAGCCATTCATACATCTGCTCTCCATACAACATGGTCGCAACAAATAATAACGCATTTATAATCAGTAAATGCTTAATCGCATCGGTTAATCTCCCCATCTAAATAAATTTTTTATCAATATCATTTTCAGTAATCGTCACGTACACCGGTTTGTTAAACGGACTCACCCTAAATTCCTTACAGGCAAATAGGTCGTTTACAAGCGCTAATTGCAAGGAATTATTCAAAACTTCCCCTGTTTTAACCGATAGTGTTTTGGCCAATGTCTTTGCCAAAACATCGGTCTGGGAAAAGCTATCATCCGTGAATTCCATTTGAAAATCAGAAATCAACTGATCCAAAACTATGCCAACTTCGCTTTCCGCTACCATTAGAGGAACCCCGGTAATCCTCACTTCTTCTGCATCGACCTTAGAAAACACAAAACCAATGGTCGTTAGACTCTCTTTGATCTCTTTTAATACAGCAATATCTGAATTGGAAAAGGACAACTTCAATGGAAACAATAGTTGTTGGCTCACAGCCTCGTTAACCGTAATATTTTTTAAGAACCGCTCGTACAAAACCCGTTGATGTGCCCTACTCTGATCAATGACCACCATACCTGACTTTATCGTAGTCACGATATATTTTCGTCTTAATTGAAAGGTTGTGGCTATTGTTTCAAGGCTCTCTTTTTCGCCTTCGAAAATAGACCCTGTTATAGTATCCGATTCAAATTTAACGCTACTAAAACCATCTTCCCTACCGACTTTGGAATCCAGGCCCACATATAGATTCTCCCACCCTTCCGTACTTTGTTTTCTATACGTTCCCTTACCTGCAGAATTTTGGGAACCTTCCTGAAATGGATTAAACCTACTATCAACACTTACTTTAGGCTGTAAAGCTCCCCTATCTTTATAATCATAGGGTGTTTCAAGGTTTTGATCCTGATCAAAATCCAAAGCGGGGATTACATTGAATTGGCCCAGGCTATGTTTAACCGTCGACCTCAGAATGGCGTATAACGTATGCTCGTCATCAAATTTAACCTCAGTTTTTGTTGGATGAATATTGATATCTATAGACCCGGGATCCACATTTAAATACAAAAAATAACCGGGATAGGAATCTGATTTTATCAAACCTTCAAACGCTGAGAGTACGGCATGGTGTAAATACGGGCTTTTGATAAAACGATTGTTCACAAAGAAAAACTGCTCACCCCTACTCTTTTTGGCAAACTCGGGCCTATTGATGAATCCTGAAATCCGTACAACTTTGGTTTCCTCATTAACCGGCACTAATTTTTCGTTGGTCTTACTTCCAAAAATATGTACGATACGTTGTCTTTGTTTAGCCAGGGGCAAATTGAACAACTCGCTTCCATTATTATAAAAGTTAAAGGCAATACCTGGATGAGCCAATGCTACCCGATGAAACTCATCGATTATATGCCTTTGTTCTACATGGTTCGATTTCAAAAAGTTTCGCCTAGCGGGAATATTAAAAAAAAGGTTTTTGACGGATATGGATGTCCCTTTTGAAGCAACACATACTTCCTGGAACTTGATTTCACTACCTTCAATCCTTAAATGAGTGGCCATCTCATCTTGCTCAGGCTTTGTTTGCATCTCAACGTGGGCAATAGCGGCAATAGAAGCCAAGGCCTCACCACGAAACCCTTTTGTGTTCAGATTGAAAAGATCCTCTGCTTTTTGGATTTTAGAGGTGGCATGCCGTTCAAAACTCAACCGGGCATCGGTAGCACTCATGCCAATGCCATCATCAATGACCTGAATGAGATTTTTACCCCCTTCCTTTACGATAAGTTTTATGGATGTGGCCCCTGCATCAATCGCATTTTCAAGGAGCTCTTTTACTACTGACGCTGGTCGCTGTACTACCTCACCTGCAGCTATTTGATTCGCAACATGGTCTGGCAAAAGTTTTATGATATCTGCCATTATTGCTTATAGAATAT
>CAZHJO010000221.1:0-5523 GCA_964532755.1 uncultured Maribacter sp.
TAAAAATGGAGGCAGTTTCGGCAAAAGCATCCATATGAGGTGTCCTTGCCTGTGCGTGACCACCCAACATACCAATATTATCATTTAGGTCATCGACCATAATGATAAGTACATTTGGTTTTTTCCCTTCTCTATTTTTTTCCGAATTGGTACAGGCTATAAATCCCAAAAATAAGATTCCTAAAAGTACCCTCTTCTTCATATATATCTCTCTTATTATCGTACCACCCTACCCGAAGCATTTCCACCCATTAATCGTTCAACTTCCGGTCTTGTTGAATAGTTGAAATCCCCTTTTATGGAATGTTTTAAACACGATGCCGCGACCGCATAGTTTACAGCAGTTTGCGTTTCGCTTAATTCAGGAGTTGTCAAAGCGAATATCAATCCGCCGGCAAAGGAATCGCCCCCACCTACTCGGTCTACAATATTTCTTATTTGATACGGATTGTAATTGCCTTCCTGATCTAAAGGTGCAAAAGAAGGTGTGTCCGTAGCAACGTCAAAAAGCATGGCTCCCCAATTGTTATGACTCGCTGAAATACTTTCGCGCAGGGTAATCGCCACCTTACCAACATTCGGAAATTGCTTAGCTACCTGACGTGCAACATCAGGATATCTCGAAGTATCCAATGTACCGGAATGCACATCGGTATCCCCAGCTTGAATGCCCAAAACATCATGACAATCCTCTTCGTTGCCTACAACCACGTCAATAAAGGGTAAAATACCGCGCATTGTTTTTTGGGCCAATTCGCGAGCTGCATATTTTGAGTCCCAGTTCCAAAGTTTTCCTCTAAAATTCAGGTCTATGGATACCGAGGCCCCTGCAGCATTTGCTTTTTTAGCTGCAACAAGGGTTGCCTCAGCCGCATTTTTGGATAATGCCGGAGTAATACCGCTCAAATGCAACCATTGGGCATCTTTAAAAATATTGTCCCAGTCATATTGATTCGCTGGTGTTATCGCAATGGCAGAATCAGCCCTGTCGTAAATTACGTTACTAGGTCGTTGGTTGGCACCCGTTTCCAAAAAATAAAGGCCCAAACGACCTTCATCCGGTCGTAAGACATATTGGGTATCTACGCCTACGGCACGTACAGAATCCATGGTAGCTTCTGCCAGTGCGTGTTTGGGAAGTGCTGTTACATAACGCGCTTTACCTCCAAAATTACAGATTGAAGCCGCGACACTGGCTTCAGCACCAGCGTAGGTGACTTCAAAATTCCGTGTCTGGCGTAATCTTAGATTAGCAGGTGCGGCCATGCGACCCATAATTTCTCCGAATGTTACTACTTTTTTCATCTTATAAAGTGTCTTGAACCGAGATCATATAATCCAGATTCGGTTATTCATTTTAGTTGTTTTTGCTGTCGAATTTGGCTGATCAGTTTCCTTATTTCCGTTGCATTATTGGTAATGGCTTCCCAATTTTCAGCCTGAATGAGTGGTCGTTTTGCCACCCATGTACCTCCAATTGCCGTTATAAGTTTGGAATTTAAGTAGGTCGGTGCGTTATCTATATTGCATCCTCCCAAAGGAATGAATTTCAATCCTAAATAATTATAGGGAGCAGACATACTTTCCAAATGTTTCATTCCTCCGGTAGTTTCCGCAGGGAAAAATTTTAAAATGCGACACCCTTGTTCCACAGCAATTTCAATGTCTGTTGGGGTCATAATCCCCGGAGCAAATGACAATCCTAGTCTATATGCTTCGTAGATGATTTTCGGATTACAGCCAGGTGAAACCGCAAAATCGGCACCAAGATCAACCACGGCCTTTACCTGATCAACCGTTAATACTGTACCAAATCCAAGAGAAATTTCCGGTACTTCTTTTTTTATTGCCCTTGCAGATTCTATTGCCGCCGGTGTTCGCAATGTTAATTCAATGGCATCTACACCTCCAGCGAGAAGGGCCCGAGCCACTGGTATCGCATGTTTTACCTCATCGATGATCAATACAGCTATTATACCGGCATCATCTATTTTTTGTATCAATTCAGGCTTCATTGCCCGCTGTGCGATTGGTTGCATAGGCTCAAGTTTAGACTAAAGTTTTAATGGTTTTCGAAAGTTCCAAGATATCATAGGCCATATAAATTGCGTATTACAATTATTCATTATTGTAAATGATATGGTTTTTTAAACTCAAATCGCCATCGAAATTCGTTTTTTGACTAAATAATCATCCAGGGCCAAATGAGAACAGTCATGACCAATTCCACTATTTTTAATACCACCATGCGGTAAGTAAATGGAATATTTAACTCCGTTTATTTGAATTTCCCCAAATTGCAGGTCCCTGGAAAATCGTTCAATTCTTTTATGGTCGTTGGTAAAAATATAAGATGCCAATCCGAATTCAGTATCGTTGGCCAATTGCAATACTTCGTCATCGGTCTCAAAGGGCATGAGGGCTGCGATGGGTCCAAAGGTTTCCTTTCTAAAGACGTCCATCTCAGGGGTCATTCCAGATAGAACAGTCGGTTCGATCCAATTGCCTTTTTCCTTTCCTTCTGGTATTTTACCACCATATTCCAGCTTGGCCCCTTTGACAATCGCATCATCGATTAAATCGAACATACGATCTCTATCTTTTCTAGTGACCAAGGGTCCCATGTCGGGTTTTTGATCTAGTCCGAAACCGAGATGCAATTTTGAAGCTCGATCTATATATGCCCTAAGAAACTTGTCATAGATACTTTTATGTACGAAAATTCTATTGGCTGCCACACAAATTTGACCTGAATTACCAAATTTTAAAGCAATACCCAAATCCAAGGCGTGGTCAAAATCGGCATCTTCAAATACTATAAAGGGTGCATTGCCACCCAATTCCATACCCAATTTTTTAATCGATGTGGTACTTTCTGCAATAACTTTTTGACCAGTGGCAGTGGACCCAATCATGGTCAGTACGGCAGGAATTATACTTTTGGTCATCGTTGTAGCCACTTCACGACTCGGTCCGGTCAGAATGTTAACCACTCCTGCAGGGAAGTCAATGTCGTGTAAGATCTTTCCAATCAAATATGCTGATAGCGGCGATAAAGCTGAAGGTTTGATAATAATGGAACAACCAGATGCCAATGCAGGCCCTAGCTTAAAACCAACATTCAGCAAAGGAAAATTCCAGGCCAAATAGGCAACGGCCACACCCGCGGGTTGATGCACCATCTTGTGTGTATGCGTATTTTCGTAATCGGGGATTTGTTCATCCCTAAGATTTTTCATAGCTGCAGGATACCATTCCAGCGCATTGATAATCGCCTCAATATCTTCCCAAGACCCTTCATAGGTCTTGCCCATTTCATAAACCAAAGCAGAACGCAATTCATGTTCTTTTTCCAAAACAGCACTACGTAATTTGAGCATCCATTCCGTTCTTTCGGCAAGTGATAATTTTGACCAGTACCTAAAACCTTTTTGAGCGGCTTTCAGTGCTAATAGTGCATCTTCTTTACCGGCCCATGCAATTTCCGCAACTTTTTCTTCCGTCGCAGGGCAAATTACCTCATAACGCTGCCCGTCTGTTGCATCGACCAACTCACCCCCTATGTATAGTTTATGATATCCAAAGTCCATTTCACCAACTTTTTAAGCCCTTAGAAAGGCATTTATTCTGATTTTAAGCTCTCCTACAAACCTATTGATTTAATCAATCATTTTTTTTACCCCAATTACCTAGAAGTAACACTATATTACCCTAAAAATGAATAATAATTAACAATTAATGCATATAAAGTTATGTTTTACAATCAAAATTCTACTTTGGTGATGAAAATCTAATAAACCTTCACCTCGTATTTCTTCATATAGTCGGAGGGGGTGCTATTCATAATTGATTTAAACTGACGATTAAAGTTTGTAAGGGTGTTATAGCCTGATAAATAACATATGGTGGATATAGGCAACTTACCTTCAATTAACAGCTTACACGCGTTATCTATTCGAATTTCGTTGAGGTATTGCGTAAAAGATTTATGTGTTCTTCTCTTGAAATAGCGACAAAATGCATTTGGAGTCATATGGGCTATCGAGGCGACTTCTTCCAATTCGATTTTCTTTTCGAAATTCTCGGTCAAAAAAGTAATCAATTTGGCCATACGTTCTTTTTCATTTCTCTTGAATGTATTGTTTACACCCTCCGGGCAGAGAAATTCGTAATCTGTATTAGATGATAGTACATCGAGAATACTTAATAAATCAATTAACCTTGACAATCCTTTACCATCTATCAATTTCTTCAGCTTTTCGCGAACGAGCAATGCCGTTTTTTGCGAAAATTTCAGGCCCCTATTGGCCAATTCAAATAAATGGAACAATTTCTCTGATTCTGTTAAGGTCGTGAACTGTTCTCCCATGAAATCACTTTCGAACTGCACTACAATAAGATCTACAGCCCCACTTTCATTACCATTCTGGTAATAGGCCTTGTCGTTCCTAAAAAGATGGGGAAGATTGCTCCCGATCAAATAAACTTCACCCATGGCAAAATTCCCAATAGAATTCCCGACATACCTTGTTCCTTGGCTTTTTAAAAAGAAAATGAGTTCCAATTCTTTATGAAAATGCCAATTCCCTTCAATACAGGGCATCGTATCCCTTCTTACCAGAAATGCATTCTCAGGTTTTCGCTCAATCTGTCTATACGTTAGTTTCATTAAAAGCTTGGATTATCGTTAATCTATGACATTTTTCACTTCCAATACATTACCTACTAAGATACATAAATACCTATTATAAAGGCCATAGTATGATTTATGTGTTAAAATAGTGCAATCAATTGCTATTAATTGCATGGAATTATACAACAGCTTGAAGTATTATTGTAGTTAGACAAATACATACATAAACCGATTTTATGAAAATTTCAAAAATTGAACCTATTATCTTATCGGATAAGTTAGATGAAAGTTTCTATTTTTCACAATGGCATTACTCTGAAAGGACCATTTGCATTGTAAAGGTTACAACGGAAAGCGGTCTTGTTGGATGGGGCGAAGGGTATGGCCCTGCAAGTGTTTTAGCCTCTGGGATTGAGTTCTTGTCCCAGTTCATAATTGGCAAATCGGTTTTGAACAATGAAGGCATTTGGGAAATAATGTTTCGTAGGTCAATGGATTTTGCAAGAAGAGGTATCTTGGTATCCGCCATTAGCGCCATAGATATTGCACTTTGGGATTTAAAAGGGAAAATTCTTGGCCAGCCTATATCTGTTTTGTTAGGTGGTCGCAAAAGAGAATCCGTTGAAGCTTATGCCACGGGTATGTATTTTACAGAAACTTCGAATCTTCCCAAAAAATTGGCTGATGAAGCGCTGTCCTATAAGGAAAAGGGATTCAAAGCGATGAAAATGAAGGTAGGCCTTGGGGTTGGTGAAGATGTTGATAATGTTAAGCATGTTAGAGAAGCCATAGGTAAGGATATCCGTTTAATGGTAGATTCCAACCATGCATATACACTAAATGAAGCGACAAAACTTGCCTTACGAATTGAACAGTACGATATTTCGTGG
>CAZHJO010000222.1:0-5505 GCA_964532755.1 uncultured Maribacter sp.
GGTCGGAATGCACCATTAGCATCAACACGCAGTTCTATCTTATCCTGGGAATAGATTTTTCTAATTGATTCCAATATGGAAATTTCAGTTTTAAAATCAATTGCCCCTATTTTCATTTTTATGCAATTGAAACCTTCTTCCAGTTTTTGTTGGACCTGTTCCAACATGAATCCCTCATCGCCCATCCATATTAATCCATTAATTGGGATTGGAGCCTCATTCATTGTGAATTTTGATGGAAACAAAACAAATGGATTATCTGAATTGAGGGATAAAAAAGCTTGTTCGAGTCCAAATTGAATGCTAGGAAAGGACCTCAGTTCATTCCACAAAAAGTCTTTCCCTTTTCCAATGTTTTTACCCACCCAATTAAGTTTCTCATTGAAACCAGGTACATCGTCATAACTTAGACCTTTGAACATGCCGCATTCCCCAATACCATATTTGCCATTGTCTTCCAAGATTAAGAACCAGGTTACCTTATGGGTAAGAATTCCGCGTGATGTGCCACTGGGTCTTTTAAAGTTTAATGTGTATTTTCTAAATGTAGCCTTCATTCGATGCTGCCAAATTTAACTATATTTTAGGTCAAAAAACCAAAGAAATGCAACGGATAGATTACAAAGTAGTATGGATAACGGGTGCTTCCTCAGGAATTGGTGAAGCGATGACTTATGCATTGGATAAAAAAAACTGCAAGTTGATCATTTCCTCAAGAGACGTGAATGCCCTTAATGAGGTAAGGAATAATTGTATACATAAGAATAATGTTAAGGTTCTACCTTTGGATTTATGTGAATTTGACAAAATGGACCACAAAGTCAATACGGCATTCACTTTTTTTAATAAAATCGACATTCTCATAAATAATGCAGGGGTAAGCCAACGTTCCTTGATCGTAAACACCGAATTTGAAGTCTACAAAAAATTAATGGATATTAATTACCTTGGAACTGTGTCCTTGACTAAAGCCCTTCTGCCCTATTTTCTAAAAAATAATAAAGGGCATTTTATCACGGTTACCAGCTTAATGGGGAAATTTGGATCCCCTTATAGGTCAGGATATTGTAGCGCAAAACATGCCTTGCATGGTTTTTTTGATGTGCTACGAATGGAACATGAAAAAGACGGAATAGATGTTACTCTTATCTGTCCCGGTTTCGTTCAAACCAAGATCGCTAAAAACGCCCTAACTGCTGACGGCAGTAAACAAATCAAGGATGATGTTGCCACCCAAAACGGCCTTCCGGTGAGCGTTTTCTCGCGCAAAATGATACGCGCTATCGAACGCAAAAAGTTCGAGGCCTATATTGGTCGTGGTGAATTAAAGGGAATATATAAAAAGGTGCTTCCCTAAACTCCTTCATAAAGTAGTGCTACGCAGTCAGGTTAGATAATCATCGAGGCCCCAATTTCCAACAAATGCAATATCTTACCCGCACTATTGAATTTCTCAACAGCCAAATCATGGTCAATCTCAATATAGCCAAAAGTATCATAGTGGTATCCGAGGATGGTTTCACATTCAACGAACTTTGAGGCAAGAACGGCATCATCGATTCCCATGGTAAAGTTATCACCGATTGGCAATATTGCGAGGTCCAAACTGGTTGTAACAGGAATAATTTTCATATCCATTGTGAGAGCTGTGTCACCGGCAATGTAGATATGTTTGCCTTCTGTTGAAAGAACAAATCCTCCAGGTTCACCACCATAGGTGCCATCTGCAAATGAGGAGGTGTGTATGGCATTGACATATTTTAAGTTTCCAAAATCGAACTTCCAATTACCACCATGGTTCATGGGGTGCGCTTTTAAACCTTTGGATTCATAGTACATGGCTATTTCATAATTACTTACCACCACTGCATCCGAAGATCTTGCTATAGTCTCAACATCCAGAACATGATCCTGATGCGCGTGGGTCACAAGAATATAATCGGGATTTAACTCCTGAATATTGATTTTTCCAGAGGCCTTTTCGTTCCCCGAAATAAATGGATCTACTAAAATTGACGATTTTTCGGCTTCAATTAAGAGTGAAGCATGCCCAAGAAAGGTAATTTTCATTTTTGAAGTATTTAATACTTCAAATTTACTGAACTCTATTTAAAATTGAACCAAAATCGTACACCTTCGGAGGTTTTATCCACATTCAGGTTCGTCTGCAATTGATTGGCCAAACGGTTCATCAAACGAATTCCCATTGATGAATTTGCGCGTTCGTCAGTATCTTCGGGCAATCCCACGCCATTATCGGTATATTCAAAAAAGCCTTCTTGACCATTTTGCTTTCTAAGGTGAATGTAGATTTTACCGTTTTCCTCATCATGTGGGAATGCATATTTGAAGGAATTAGAAACCAATTCGTTCAACATTAACCCAAAAGGTATGGCGCGGTCAATATCCAATTCAACACCTTCTGCATCAATGGTAATGTTTATATTATGTCCGCCTTTTTTATAAACGGATTGTACACTATTGATCAAACTTTCGATATAGCCTTGCATTTCAATAACCGAAAGATCATCGTTCTGATATAATTTTTGATGGATCAATGCCATAGCCTTTACCCTACTCTTTCCTTCTTCCAACGCTTCTATGGCAGCCTTACTTCGGGTATTTTTGGTCTGTAAGCTCAGCAAACTTGAGACCATTTGTAAGTTATTTTTAACCCTATGGTGAATTTCCTTCAATAAGGAATCTTTCTCGACCAGTGAATTTTCTATTATATGTTTTTGTTCCGCAATGAGACGTTGGTTCTTAATACTTTTAAGATAGGCATATACCAATCCGGCAAAACCTAACAGTGTGAATACCAATGAGATAAAGACCAAATTGATTTTCTCATCTTGGGCGGACATTTCCAATCTTTGCTTTTCAAGATCTTGTTTTTGCGCTTCCAATATGGCATCTTTATTATCCATGTCCCGACTCATAACAGTAGCCAATTGTTGACTTCTAAGTTCAGATTCATTGGTGTCGATCGAGTCCCTAATCCTCATATTTCGTTTGAGGTACGAAGCTGAGTTTTGATAATCGCCAGTTTTGTCATAATAGGATGATAGCAGTCTATTTCGTCGTAGAATATGATCTGTTTTATTGGAACTTAAATCAGAACTTAAATATTCCACGGCCTTTTCAAAATTTCCCAATTGCAGGTAACAATTGGCGATTTCCAAAGTGTTTTCCACAATTTCGGAAGAAAACTTACCCTTGCTATTTTCCGTTATTGCAGTTATACCCGACTCTAGATAAGGTATGGCCAACTCATATTGACCAAGTTCAGAATAACATTTGCCAATATTTCCGTCAATGATCCCCATGAGATTATTGGCACTGATCAATTCACTCTCGGTTTTAACCAAGGTTATATTATTCAGAAATACTGTTAAGTGACCTTTTGCCTCTTTATACTTCTTAAGTGCCACGGAAGGGGAATTATCAAGGCGTAGATAGTTCCCAATGTTATTATGGTATTTTGCCAAACCATATTGATCATCATCGGTCAAGGTTTTTCTAACCTCAATAATATAGTCTTTCATTGCTTTGTTGTGCAACCCTAAATTGGAATAGATATCATAAAAAGCTATATCCTCGGTAATCCCAAGTTCCATCTTTTCATTGCGTATATCTATTTGCTCGGTATATAGCCCTAGTTGGGAATAAGTACTATCCATTAAACTCAATAACCTGCTTTTATATTCTAGATCAAACTCATCCTTGATGTCATAGAGTTCACTTGAAATGTTCGAACTTCTTTTGTAATCCCCTAGATCATAATAAACTTGCGATTGAATAAGCATATAATGCCTAAGTGCAACAGTGTCCTTGCTTTTTTTCGCATCACTCAAGTATTGATTCACAGAATCCAACCAATCATAAGGTGAATTCAGATTGTATCTGTTTGGGGTATTGAAGAAAAATGAAAAACGCGCTACGGGCTGATCCTGGTTCTGAAAGTTCTGGTAAACATCATCAACAAGAGGAACAGAATCCTGGGATTGGATTTGTGCTGTTAGTATTAAGCATAGAACGCTAAAAATAAAAGATTTGCCAAGCAGTTTTTTCATACTCATTTAAAAACAAAACCAAACTTACCGGTAAATGATGGTTTCATTAAATTTTTGTTGTAAACCAAATCAAGGATTTGATAAGCTTTAATTGAATTAAAACGTTTATTTACAATAGTGATTGTTCCCGTTACCATTTTTAACACCACGGATTACTAGAATGTTTTGCGAGTAGAATAAATTAGCATCGCTCTTTGAACTCTAATAAAACATAAGAAATATAACTGACAAAACAGTTCAAAATGTTGGTCAAGAATGGGGCAAGTTTGGGATGACATTGCGTTGTTCAAAAGTAAAATATAGGAGTGTCGGTCTTACAATATTGTTGTGTAACCCTCATTATTTGTTGTGAAATGCAAAAATCATCAATTTCCTTGCATTTCATCGGATTTTTATGCATTTCATGGAGTTTTGTAAGAAAAATTAATCTCCGCGAACATGCTGTGTTCGATCAATCCCAGTGAGGGAAAATAAATCAAACTAAAAAGAGCCTTGATCAATTGAACAAGGCACTTTTACGAGAACACTATATGAAAATGAAAAAATTATTTACGCTTTATTGGGATATCGATTTCAGTATCACATTGCTAATGTAGGTTCCTTGCAGCATGCTCAAAACTAAATGTTGTGAACTTTCTGATTCCTGTGGTCTGTCAGTAACGAGTTATAATTACAAATAAAAAGAGGCGCAATAGCGCCTCTTTTTATATAGGAAAATATTAGTATTAAGAATTCATTGATGATATGATGAACTCCTTAAAATCCTTTGAAATAGGTATCAGATTATTATTGATCATAATATCCCTTGAGTTAATGGCATCAATATGATCCACATTAACGATATACGATTTATGTGCCCTATAAAATTTTTTCTTGGGCAACTTTTCTAGATAATCTTTCAATGGTGAGCGCACTAAGAACTTCTTATCAACTGTATTTACTTCCAAATAGACATTATCAGCTTTGATGAACTGAATATCCCCAAACTGGATTCTATAATACAAATGCTGTTTCTTAACAAAGATGGAATCCTTGAGGACAGAATTCGACATGGGTACATCTTCATCGCCCATGCTTTCCCCTTCCGATGCTTTAGCCGTACCATATGTAAAATTGGAAAGTGCAATTTCTATGGAAGTATATAAATCCTGTTGCTCAAAAGGCTTCACAAGATAACCGTTTGGCTTAACGGTTTTCGCATTTTCAACGGTAGCCCTATCCGAGTTTGATGTCACAAAAATAAAAGGAATGTCATAATTCTCACGTATATGCTTACCAAGATCAATTCCAGTTTTATCCGATGCTAAGATTATATCAATCAAAACAAGGTCTACCTGTTCTGTTTTCAAGACTTTTTCAGCTTGTTCATAGACAATCACATTGTCAACAATCTCATACCCAATCTCTTCTAGCATGGACTGCATATCATCAG
>CAZHJO010000223.1:0-5461 GCA_964532755.1 uncultured Maribacter sp.
GCTTAAGGATTTAAATAAGGTTACCTATGATGTGGTCTCGGATAAAGAAACGATCGATGCATTCTACGAGCTTAGTCGTTTGGAGGGGATAATACCTGCCCTTGAAAGCGCACATGCCGTTGCTTTTGCCTTTAAATTGGCACAAGAGAATCCACAAAAATCAATTTTGGTTAATTTAAGTGGTAGAGGTGATAAAGATCTCGATTTTGTCGTGGATAAATATGGGCTCCCAGATTAACATTGACTCCCCTATGTTTAGAATAGACCAAACCCGTTGACCAGCAACACGCGTACACCAACAACAAATACCAAGATAGCCGTTATTCTTTTAATACCCTTGGCAGAGAGTTTTTTCAGGCTTAATCGCACACCCAATTGTCCTCCAAGTAAAACAGTTAGGCCAAGGATCAAGGTTTCTGACCATGGTAGCTCCAAAGTCCCAGCGAAGAACAATCCGCCCAAACCAGAAATGGAGTTCACCAAAATAAAAAAGCTTGCCAATGCTGCTATCTTAACAGATCTATCCCAATTTATATAATTGAGTATGGGCGCGAGAAAAATACCGCCACCTATTCCAACAAGCCCAGAAAGAAATCCGATACATGCACCGATCAAATAACCCAAGTACTTGGGATATGCTCTTGTAGGTTCGCTCAGCTTTATGCCGGAGGTTTGCCAAATCAGAAATATGGAAGAGATAATCAGGGCACTGCCAAGAATTATAAAAAATACTTCCTCCCTTAATCGAAATGATGCGCCGAGGAATGCCATTGGAATACTTGTGATAATAAAAGGTAAAAAGTCTTTTAGTCGGGCATGACCATGTTTAAAATAAAGATAGGTACTTCCTGAAACCACGACCAAATTACAAACCAACGCTATAGATCGTATGGCGAAAAAACTCACTATAAAAAGGGTCAACAATGCTAAATAGCTAGACCCACCACCAAACCCTACGGACGAATATAATGTGGCTACGACAAAAAAACCAAGACATAATAGAAGTAAACTCTCAATGCTTATCAGCATAGGACCTTAGTTTGTTTATACCCCCATTCACATTGATGAAGTTGGCCATAGGTTTATAATCCTGAAGATATATTTGCGCCTTCAAACTTCTGACCCCTGATTGGCAAATAAGATATAAGGGCTTATCAAAGTTAATCTGTTGCTTCCAATTTTCTAACTCATTCAGGGGATGGCAAATGGTATTATTTAAATGGAATTGTTCATATTCCTTTTGCGTACGAACATCAATAGCTTGTATATTTTCTATTTCAAGTAGCTGTTCAAAATCAGTTGCATCAATCGAGTTCAAATCAGAAGTACAATCAAAAGCATAGTCTGATCCAAGTGTTTTAATTCTTAAATTCGATGGATTGGATGAAAATTTTACTTTCTGCATATTTTGCGATAATCCATTATATAACAATAACTTACCAGATAGTACCTCACCTATCCCTGTAAGTGTCTTTACAACTTCCATAGCCTGTAGGTTGCCTACTATTCCTGGGATAATACCAAGTACACCATGCTCATTGCAATTCGGTATTTCATTGGCCGATGGCATAGTAGGAAATAGACAGCGATATGTTGGCCCACCTTGATAATTAAAAACACTTATCTGCCCTTCATAACTATGCAATGCACCGTAGACGAAGGGTTTTTTCAAGATTACACATGCATCATTGATCAAGTATCTTGTCGGAAAATTATCGGATGCATCCACAACAAGATCATAAGTATTTATAATATTCAGGGCATTACCACGATTTAAAAATGTTCGGTGTGGAATTAATTCCGTATCGGAATTCTGCTCCATCAACCTTTTCATGGCGACCGTTACTTTTGATTTACCTATATCATTTTCACAATACAAAACCTGACGATGTAGATTTGAAACCGTTACTTCATCGCCATCTACAATCCCTAGGGTACCAACGCCCATCGCATTTAAATAGGTTACTACCGGAATCCCCAATCCACCAGCACCAATTACCAAAACTTTAGCCTGGGCCAGCTTTGCTTGGGACTCATTTCCGAAATCCTTTAAGATGGTCTGTCTCGTGTAACGTTCCAATTTCATGATTATGTCAATTTCGTCATAGCCATTTTGTACTCTTCCTCTGAATTTGCATTCATTAAAACCTGTGCATTTGCAGGAAATACCAAATGTGTATTGTTATTGATCAAGAACTTGCGTGGACAGGAACCGTTTCCTTCTTCCAAATAGGTTGCTGCCGCTTTTAGCGCTTGAGGTTCCCAAATGGCACAAAGCGGTTCTGGTAAAGGATTTTCTTTTTGGGCAAAAGCCGTGGCATAAGCACTACCCATTCGAACTTTGATCAATTCTCTCAACGATTTTTCGTCAATCAATGGTAAATCACAGGCTAGCACCAACCAAGCGACATCCGGATATTTATTATGAGCGGATAAAATCCCATTAAAAGGCCCTCTAAAAATATCTTCGTCAAGAATGGTATTGAAAGTCGTTGATATTTCAGTTGCCTGCTCATTTCGAATGCTCATAAAGGTTTTGTCACAGATCTTTTCCAATAATTGGTAGAGATAATCCCGTTGCGGAATACCATGATAGGTTATAAGCCCTTTATCGGTGCCCATGCGTGTGCTCTTTCCTCCTGAAAGAACCAGTCCGTATATCTTATCGGCTGAAGTCATTCTTACCACCTGTTTTTTGTTCCAACTGAATATTGGAAATTTGAATATTATGGGACAGTGCTTTGCACATGTCATAAATAGTAAGCGCACTTATTGAAACACCTGTTAAAGCCTCCATTTCAACCCCAGTTCGCTCAGTACATTTCACCTTGCAAACAATATGCAATGCATTTTCTTTGGGTTGAATATCGATACTTACCTTTGAAAGATTAAGTTGATGACAAAGTGGAATCAAGTCAGAAGTTTTCTTTACAGCTTGTATCCCCGCTATAACGGCTGTTTGAATGATACTTCCTTTTGCCCCTAAAAAGTCCTTCGCAGCCAAGGTTTCATATACAAGCTCGGGGAAAATCACCTTTCCTGAAGCTATGGCAGAACGTACCGTGCTATTTTTCTTTGATACATCGACCATTGAAGCATTCCCGTCTTCATTTATATGTGAAAGTTCCTCAGCCATTTATCCCCCGATTGAAGTCATTGATTTGGCAAAAACACCTTTGTTTTCTTGTTGCGCCTCAAAACCTGTTTTTGACCTGCTCCCAATAGCTTTCAAAATATGTTCTTTTATACCTTCTTCCGAATTATCAATTCTAAGGATATCCCTGATATTCATACAAGGTTTGCCATACAAGCAGGTAATGACATCGCCAGTCGCCGTAATACGCAGTCTATTACAACTACCACAAAAGGTACGACTAAAAGAGGGAATCACTCCAAAAGTGCCCTTAAAACCAGGTATTTTATAATTGATGGATGTCGATGTTTTCTCTGAAGGTAGCTTTTCGTACTTGGGAAATGCCTCTTTGATATACGCTAAAATACGCTTGTAGTCCCAAGCAATGCCTTCAAATTTTCTTGAGCCTCCGTTAAACGGCATCTCCTCTAAATAGCGAACTGAAACATCGTAATGTTTGGTCAAATCCAACATTGGCAAAATATCCTCTGTATTCTGACCTTCCAAGGCAATAAAATTGATGCGAACATTAAACCCTTCAGTAATCAAACGTAAAATATTGTTATGCACGGTATCATAATGATCCCGCCTTGTAATTTTTTCGAAGGTATCACGATTTATGGCATCCATGCTAACATTGATGTTCATGATTCCCAATTCTTTAAGTTCATCTATATACGGACCGATTAAAGTGGCATTTGTCGTTACAGAAATCTCGTTTAGACCTTCCATCTTGGATAGATTGCGAAGCAACACCATCAAATCTTTACGGACAAAGGGCTCACCTCCCGTAATCCTAATTTTATCAATACCCTGGGAAACCAATATTTCACTTAGCTTGGATAGCTCATCAATCGTTAAAAGTTTATCAGTATGGGAAAAATCAATACCCTCGGCGGGCATGCAATAGTTACAGCGCAGATTACAACGGTCGGTGACGGCCAAACGTAAATAATTTATACTTCTATTGTGATTGTCTATCAACATATTTTAAGGATGGGCAGATACCCACACGGATTTGTTCTTAAAAGCTTCTTTTTTCCAAATTGGCACGGTTTCCTTGAGTGTATCAATTAAAAACTTACACGCCTCAAAGCATTCCGCTCTATGTGCAGCGGAAACTCCGACCACTACGACGGCTTCCTTTACTTTTTTCAGTCCAACGGCATGGCGAATAACGACCTTGTTCAATGGCCATTTGGTAAAAGCTTGATCTGCTATTTTCCCCATTTCCTTCAAAGCCATTGTTTTATAGGATTCGAATTCAAGGGATACAACAGTTTCATTATTCGTAAAATCCCTAACGGTACCAACGAATACACAAATTCCTCCACTTGCGGCATCTGACAATTCATCAAATACTGCTGTAGTCTCTATCTTATCTACTATTTCAATAATTTGTTTCTGCATCAACCTCCGCTTACTGGTGGAATTATAGCAATTTCATCTTGGCCGTGTAAAGGTACATCATTAGAGGCATATTCGCCATTAACGGCGATCGCTAAAGACGACAACTTGTTGAATTCTGGATATGAATGATTCATTAAATCAATTAATTCACCCACCGAATTCGGCAGCTCTCTCAAGTCAGAAAAATCCAAGACAGATTTTCCTACTATATCCTTTGCTATTCCAAAAAGAAAAACTTCCATAAAGCTTTACCAACCTTTTTTTTATTCAACTTGTCAGTAATTGGCTCACTATAAAAAAGTTACCTCTTCTCCAAATCAGCCCTGATCAAGGCATCCAAGTTAATCAAAAAAATGCCAGGAGTTTTTAGTGCAGGTTTTTTTTTAACCTTTTTTTATGCTTATCATTTTGATTGAAAATGAGCCATGCCAATTTAAGCAATTGCCCTATTTTTGCAATAATGGGTAACTCTAAACATATAAGTAGTCTTCAGAATTCATTAGTGAGGCGGATTATGCTACTCAAAGAGAAATCACGGGAAAGAAACAACCAAGGATTGTTTGTTTTAGAGGGAAAAAGAGAATTGACATTGGCATTGAAGGCCAACTATGACGTCCATACCGTGCTCTATTTTCCTGGGATTATTTCGGAGCAAGAGGTGCTGCAACTACTGAAAGAATCAAAAAACCAAACTGAATTGATCGAGGTTTCTAATGCCGTGTATCAAAAAATTGCCTATAGAGAAACCACTGAAGGTGTCGTGGCATTAGTGAAGACAAAATCACATGCACTTGAAGACCTACATTTGAAAAGCGCTAAAGCGCTGGTTCTTGTCGCGGAAGCACCCGAAAAACCTGGCAATATCGGTGCCCTGCTACGTACGGCGGATGATGCCAATTTAGATGCTGTTTTGATTGC
>CAZHJO010000224.1:0-5451 GCA_964532755.1 uncultured Maribacter sp.
CCATATATATTCCCCATAATTGCACAACTTGTGATAGCATTAATGCTTCTTTGACCAAGGGGGATTATAAGTATACTTCGTTTTTACTTTCAGAAAACGAGCATATAAGCAGTCAATTACAGCGTTCCTTTGGGGCCAATAATATCCCAGTGGATTCATTGGAGACCCCAATAATCAATTTGGGTGGTACATTGTTCACCAGTATTGATACCTATCAAAAATTACTTGACGAATTGGCCAAAGAGTAATTGAATTACGGATAATAAACTGAAAAAGGGCACGCTAAACTTAGCGTACCCTCCTTGCTTAGGTTGGTTAGAAATTTACTGTTGGTCTTGCTTGATCAATCCTTTTTGAACATTCGACGGAACGGCCTGAAAGGAGGAGAAAACAGATTTAAAAGTAGCCCTGCCTTGGGTCATTGACCTTAAATTGGTAGAATAGCCATACAGTTCGGCTGCAGGTACCATACATTTTAATATTTGAAAATGCTCATTGGTGTCGATACCTTGAATAATAGATCTACGCGATTGCAAGTCGGTCATTACATTTCCGACCATCTCCTCAGGTACCTTGACCGTGAGTTCTTGAACGGGTTCCATTAAATTGGGTTTTGCATTCAAGAAAGCTTCCTTAAAAGCATGCGCTCCGGCTATTTTAAAGGAAATGTCATTGGAATCGACGGAGTGCATTTTACCATCATAGACCATTACCCTAACATCGCGGACATAAGAGCCAGTCAACGGCCCTTCTTCCATCACTTCCAAAATCCCTTTCATAATTGATGGTAAATAACGGGCGTCGATTACACCTCCCACAATACAATTGTAAAAAACAAGCTTACCTCCCCATGGAAGGTCTACTTCTTCCTTTCCCCTAAGATTAAATCCCTCGGGTTCTGGCATGCCCTCGTACCAAGGTTCTATTTTCATATGTACCTGGGCAAATTGTCCGGCACCACCTGATTGTTTTTTGTGTCTGTAGCTCGAATTTGAAGATCGTTGAATGGTTTCTCTATATGCAATTCTGGGCTTTTCGAACTTCGCCTCAATACCATAGATGTTTTTCAAAGCCCAATCGATTGTCGCTAAATGCAATTCGCCCTGACAACCTAAAATCAATTGTTTTAGCTCTTTGGAATATGCTATTTCTACGGTAGGGTCCTGACTGTGTATCTTTCTCAGGGCATCGCTCAGTTTCTCTTCTTCCTTCTTGTTGACGGCAGAAATCGATTTTCTAGTTCTCGGTTCCGGGAATTGGATAGGAGTTATTGTAATGGGTTTACCTCTTTTGTGCAAAGTGTCATTAGTCTCTGTATATTTCAGTTTTAAGGTTGCACCGATATCCCCAACTGTCAATTTTGAAACCGGTTCACGTTTCTTACCATCCATGATAAAAAGCTGGTTCAAAATCTCAGTCTCCCCATTTCTTGAATTAACCAATTTATCATTTTGATTCACCTCACCGGCTTTAACCTTGAAGAAAGTAATCTGCCCTAGATTGGGTTGATGAATTGTTTTGAACACGAATAGCGCTGTTGGGGCTTCTTTTTTGCGTTCAATAATAGTGCCTTCAACACTTTGTTCAGGTTTTAGGTCGGCGGCCGAAGGAGCGACATTGTCAATGAATCCCATAAGACGACCACTACCCATATCATTAAGACCCGACGTACAGAATACCGGGAAAACTTCATGATTAAGCATACCTGCTTTTATCCCCTGACGCATTTCATCTTCATTCAATGTTCCTTTGTCAAAAAATAATTCGAGTAACTCCTCATCATTTTCCGCAGCTTTCTCTACGAGTTCGTTGTGCAATTGATCAGCTAACTCTTTTTGGTCATCGGGTATTGGGAATTTTTCAGGTTTACCACCATCGGGACCAAATTTGTACATTTTCATTTTTAACACATCAATGATGCATTGAGCCCCATCAACACGAATCGGATATTGCACTTTGACCACATTATTACCAACCAAGGTTTTAAGGCTATTGTAACTTTCCTCGAATTTGATATTTGCATGATCTATCTGATTGACAACAAATATGGTCGGTTTTTGATATTTATTTATATAATTCCATATAATTTCTGTCCCCACTTCAACCCCGTGCTGGCCATTTATAACGGTTACAATGGTATCTGCAACGCGAATGGATGATATTATCTCGCCAATGAAGTCATCAAGACCCGGTGTATCTATAATATTTATCTTGTACTGTCTCCATTCGGTATGCATGGGCGTTGCAAATACTGAATTTCCTCTTGCATGCTCAATTTCGTGATAATCGGAAACTGTATTAAAACTTTCAACCGTTCCTCTTCTATTTATTAATCCAGCCTCGAAGAGCATCGTTTCGGCCAAAGTCGTTTTACCCGAATGGTGAGCCCCTACAAGAACTACATTTTTTATGTGTTTGTCGTCGTATATTTTCATGGAATATTGATTTTATGTTGTAGTTACAAATCTAGAATTACATTAGTCAGAATAACATGACATTTGTTAGTTTTTAACTGCAAATCTTAGTTTATATTCAGTGCAATTCCGAATTGATCCAAATTTCCAATTCAACTAAGTGATAATCGAAATTGCTATTATTATTTCACAATTGGTATTCTTATTTGGGAAGGGTGTTCCTTAGAATGATGCACCTGATTCTGGGCAACCACACCTTCCTTTTCATCAAAATTATTGCCCCCGGTATTTAGGTTCCTTGCAAATCTCGGGAAATTACTGCTTGAAATCTCTATTCGTATACTATGGCCTGTTTTAAAATAATTACTTGTTGACATAGGCGATAAATCAACCTTGTAAACTTCACCTTTCTTCATAAAAACCTCTTTATCAAAACCTTCCCTGTAACGAACGCGCTGAATTGTTTCATCAAGGTTATAGGCACGTCCGTCCGGATAAACATCTATAAGCTTCACAGTGAAATCGGTATCCTTGGCATTAGAAGATACATAGAGTGTGGTTTCTATGGAGCCACTTACTTCAACGCCTTCTTTCAATGGGTCTGTGGTATAGACCAAAATATCATTTCTGGTTTCCATAAGCCGCTGGTCAAAAGAGCCGCCTTTAATAGCATTTCCCGTACAACAGACATTACCACCATAGGAAGTAACCGGATTCATTGGGTCATACGTGAATGAGTCAGCATTATCTTCATCTCCCGGTTTTCTGATTACTAACTTCCCGTCACCAAAAAGGCTATTGGCTTTCCCTCCGCTTTGCAGGAAATATGTTTTCATCGCTGTATTACTTGGGGGCCATGTATCCGAGGATTGCCATTTATTACTGCCCATAGTATAGTACTGTACTCTTGGTGTTCTTTCCCTAAAATTGTTCTGTTCCCCTTTTAACCAAAGATCAAACCAAGAATAAATCTGTTCATCATAATTTAATCTGGCATCGCCTACACTACGTTCTCCAACTATGGTATTCCCAGTAGCTCGGGTATACGAACAATGCAGTACTGGAGCAATGACCATATATTGATTATCACGAACCAATGGGTCTTTTGCATTTTCCCTTACATGGTTGAACAAAGCTAAATTAGGACTAATAGATACATCGTACCAAGAAGCAAACCAAAAGCTGGGAACCCCAAAATCCATCGTATCATGATACAATCCACCTTTATACCAATCTGCATCATTGGGTTTACGAACGACCATTTTATCGAAAACCTCTCTTTTTCCATTAATGTTCTGAAGTATCTCTTTTATCGGTAAATGCGTTAAAGCTTCCGACATATCAACATGAGGATTTTCCGGTGCTAAATCATAAAATCTTGAAATTCGAATTAAGTCCTCTTGGGTAGCCCCTTCTGGGATTCGTGGTTTGAATTTATCGTGCTCAACACCATAGAGCCAAGCAAAGAACAACATTTGTTCTACGCCACCTCGATACCAATTTCCTTGTTCAAAAAACTCGCCAACCCTTCCGACTCCGGCTCCATAACTTTGCGGAACCATTGCCGCATGAGACGGATGGTCGAGCGCCGCCACGGCCATTTGCCATTCTGCGGTTGACGAACATCCTAATGTTCCTATCTTACCATTAGACCAATCTTGATCCTTCATCCAACTAAAGGCGTCATAACCATCGGTCAAGGGTGTGCCAAGAATATCCCATTCCCCTTCCGAATAGTATCTGCCGCGTTCATTCTGAACCACATAGGCATAGCCCCTCTTTACAGCTTCATAGGCTCTCTGGGCCGTTCTTGTTCGTTTTTCACCATCTCCCCAGGAATTAAAATTATAAGGAGTCCTAGAGAAAATAATAGGAACTTTCCCAGCTGTTTTCGGTCTATAGATATCAGTAGCCAATCGAATACCATCGCGCATGGGCATCATAATCTTTTGATCCACAATGGCTATCTCACTTAATTCTTTAAGGATGTCTTCTTGTGCGACTACAGAAGAAACTGAAGTAAGAAGAAAACAGATTATTACCCTAAATCCTAAGTCCCTATTTTGCCTTAAAAACATCGAATTAGATTTAAATTTTGGAATGGTCCAAGAATCCTTTAAAAATACTAAAATGCAACTAAATAAAAGGAACGCACCATAAAAATTGTGTCAGAAAAAGCACAAACTGTCCTTCTATGGGTTAAACCAATAATTCAGTTTCAAGGTAAGTGACCACGTTCTCCCGGAAAAAGGCGATAAAAGATGGTTATTCGTATAAACAATGAACAAATCAGAGGCTGGCTTATAGCGCCATTGGAACCTGGAATTTAAATTGAAGTTCTTGGATTGTTCATTGTATTGAAAAAGTGTTGCAAAGAACAGTTTGTTAGTGAATGTAACATCAATCTCTGATCCAATAAGCCAAAACTCATTCGTATTCCAAGGTGCTGGCAATTTGATGCGATTGTAGTTCAAATTTGTGCTTAAGCTCACATAGGGCTGAAACCTATAACCAAGTTCAGTCGTAAGACTAGTGCGGTTACCATCCTCGTAATATCCACCAAAACGAGCATCAAAGGTATAGGTGAAAAGACTTTGGGGTTTTGATTCGTACATCCACCCGAAGGCATTCCATTGGTGCTTTGTACCAGCTTCCAACTCTTCCATGCGCAGCCTGGTAGGATCAAAAGGTGATAACAATTCAACATAATCATCGGATATGAAAAAATCCAAGCTACTTCGATTTTGAAAATCGAAGGAATATAGGAGATAACTTAGATTATCGGTCCGTTCAAAATTTTGATTAAAAAAATACGTGGTGTTCAAGGTGGGTCCATGACTTAAGATTTGTCCTGATTTAGGAAAAAAAAGATAGCCTAAAAAAGATTGGATATTCACATACCCATTTCTAGGCACAAAACCTACTTCGGCCGTATAGCTGTCTTCAACATATTCCTCCTGGATACGCCAGTTCCATTTTCTACTTTTATATTCCAAATGGGCCGCTTGGGTTATACCATTCCCTATTTTATTCGGGG
>CAZHJO010000225.1:0-5432 GCA_964532755.1 uncultured Maribacter sp.
TCTGGGCTATTAATGAATTAAAACATAATGTAATAATACACGCCATAGCCACGTTGTAGGTAAAATGATTTCTCATAGTGTTAAGATTTTGGGGTTCTTACTTCGTCCAAAGATCAGAAAACATTTTCAACAAACAACTAGTAATTTTTCATAGGTTTTAAAAAATTAAGGTTCAGCTATTTAGAAATGCAACCTTAAACTAAGGCAAAGTATCGCCATCCAAATTATTAACCTACATGCTATAGGAATACCCAAAATCCTTACCTCATAATTCTAAATAAGGTTTTATATCTTTAGATAGATTCTTAGTTCAATGGTATGCTAAATGAAATACTCTATGGAATAGAAAAATATGTTATTTAAGAAAACTATCCAGATGATTGGTTTAACTAAAAGCATTATTATGAAAGAAATAAAAAAAGAAGACATTAAACAAGAGGTATTTGACCTCTATGACGACTATGCACACAATAGGGTAAGCAGAAGGTTATTTCTGGATAAACTATCTACCTATGCCGTAGGCGGGCTTACACTACCATCCTTACTAAGCTTTATTTCTCCTGATTATGTTAAGAAAATTCAAATACGACAGGATGATCCAAGGCTAAAATCTGAATTCATTACCTACGATTCACAAAAGGGTGGTGGTAAAATGAATGGGTTACTAACAAGGCCTATCGATACAAAAGGGAAACTTCCTGGTATTGTGGTGGTTCATGAAAATCGCGGGTTGAATCCACATATTGAAGATGTAGGCCGACGTGCAGGCTTGGCAGGTTTTATCTCTTTGGCCCCAGATGCGCTGACCCCTTTGGGTGGTTATCCTGGTAATGATGATGATGGTCGCGAATTACAGCGAAAGCGAGATCGGAACGAAATGTTGGAAGATTTTATCGCTGCCTTTGAACATTTGAAAACGCACCCTGAATGTTCTGGCAAAGTCGGAGTTGTCGGCTTTTGTTTTGGGGGTTGGATTTCGAATATGATGGCCGTAAAGGTACCTACCTTAGGTGCTGCAGTTCCCTTTTATGGAGGACAACCCAAAGAGGATATCGATAAAATCAACGCTCCCTTATTATTGCATTTTGGGGAATTGGATAAACGTGTCAATGAAGGCTGGCCAGCATATGAGACAGCTTTAAAGAAACATGGAAAAGAGTATAAAGCTTATATGTATAAAAATGCCAACCATGGCTTTCATAATGATACCACCCCAAGGTATGATCGGGATGCAGCAGAATTAGCTTGGGAAAGGACACTAGCGTTTTTTAATGAAAAACTCAACACTTAGGTGTTATTCATTATCCTAAATACCTTTCTCTAATTATTCAAATCCGAATTTCTTTAGTCCTTCATGGCTCACCTTGATAGCTTCAAGAGGTTCCATAGTAAAGGTCCGGTCTTGTTCGACCATATAATAGAGCATCCCCGATTTTTCTTTTTGGGCCAAAATACTGGCAAAATCGATCGTACCCCTTCCCACAGGAGCGAATTTGCCTTCCTGGTCCATATCCTTTACATGCCAAATCTTAAAACGACCAGGATACCTATCAAAATAAGATAATGGGTCGGCACCTGCTTTGGTTACCCAAAACAGATCCATTTGAAAATTGACGTATTCAGGATTGCAGTTTTCCAATAAATAATCTATTGTCACAACCCCGTCGGTATCCTTGACAAATTCAAAATCGTGATTGTGGTACAGTAATTTAAGTCCGGCCTTGTTTGCTTTTTCACCGAGGGTATCCAATATTTCAGCCAAGTTCGCAGCACCACCGGTCATACCCATGGTCTTACTCTCCTGATTATACTTGAAAAGTCCCATTGGTGGTACAGGAACAACGAAATATTCAAAACCGGCAGCCTTAACATCGGCTATCATGGCATCTGCATTTTCAAGGGTCACACCACCTTGATGGCTACTAATCGGATTCAAATTCAACTTCTTCACAAAGGCCTTAAAATCTTGAGGAGACATATCATAAAACTTGCCATTGGCATAACCAGCCGCCTCAATGTTACTGTAGCCCGCATCAGCAACTGCTTTTAGGGTTGTTTTGGCATCTTTACCCATAGCATCTCGAACCGTATAAAGTGCCAAGCCGCCAAAATTTTTCTGTGCGTTTCCAACAAATATGCACGCTAATAGTATTCCTGACAACAAAAGCTTTGTGTGCATCTTTAATACTGAATTTTTCATACCCCTCATTTTGTAATTATTTTGTGAATTAGACCCATAAAGATAAGCGGTAAAACCATTTAAGCGTCCTATTTTGAATAAAAAATGCGATGACGAACTGCATTTATTTGAGGCCAATCAAACTAGACGTCTTTCCGGGGAAATAAATAAATATGCACCACAACTCGGTGTTTAATTAATTATGGCTGTATTCCGTTTTAGGAATCCCTTGCAATCAAGTATCTTTAGTCCCGGGCGGACATTTACCGCTGGAAAAGTCCGCAACTAATCATACACTAGACCGTTGTGAGCAATTAAGTGTAACATAAAAACATTTATGACAAATTGATATGATGATTAAAATTAAATTCTTCATAGTAATCTTCGCCTTTGCAAGTTTGATGAGTTGCAAATCCAGTCAACTTAAACATACGCCCATGCCACGAACTGGAATGTTTAAGGTAGAAATACTTTATCCGAATGGGGAAGATAAGACCTTTGACATGGACTATTATATAAAAAAACACATGCCAATGGTAGCTCGATTTTTAGGCGAAAATTTAAAATTTTACGAAATTGATAAGGGTATAGCCGGCAGAACAAAAACTGATAAAGTGCCTTTTCTAGCTATAGGTTATTTTTACATTTATGATGTCGCTGAATATAATAAAGCGATA
Source organism: uncultured Maribacter sp. (assembly GCA_964532755.1). Classification (GTDB taxonomy): domain Bacteria; phylum Bacteroidota; class Bacteroidia; order Flavobacteriales; family Flavobacteriaceae; genus Maribacter_A. Next base: position 2,857 of record CAZHJO010000225.1, read on the forward strand.
GGACAAAATATTGATGCAATTATAAGTGACTTTAAAAATTATACTAACATTCAGCCTGTTATACAGATAAGTGAAATTAAAAAGGTGGATACCATGACACTTAAGAAATAAGCTATTGAAATACTGACTTCTGCGAATCTGAATAAAGTGATGTAAATATTGAAAGGAAAATATCCGAATTTATTAGAAAATACAAATAAAAACAGCTCACAACATAACCTATAATCCATGGCGTTTGGAGTTCCTACTCGAAAATCAGCGCAATAAGCTAACTTTGATCCTGGACGGAAAAGTCCTACGGACATTTTCCGCAACAGATCATAGCCGAACCGTTGGGGTGCATTTAAATAACAACCGAAATAGAAAGAAAAATTTAGAGATATGGATAGAATAACTGTAAAAACTTCTATTCTAGCTGACATTGAAAAAGTTTGGGACTCTTGGACTAAACCTGAACATATCATGCATTGGAATTTTGCTACGGACGAATGGTATTGCCCAAAAGCCGAAAACAACCTGAAACCGAATGAAAAATTTTCGTGGCGAATGGAGGCTAAAGATGGAAGCATGGGTTTTGATTTTGAGGGAACGTATGACAAAATCGTTGAAAAAGAACTGATTTCTTATAAGATGTCAGACGGACGAAAGGTCGACATAGAATTCACTCAAAGCGGAAATGAAATTCAAGTCAGCGAAACCTTTGATGCAGAGGGAACAAATTCTGACGAACAGCAACGTTCAGGTTGGCAAGCGATACTTGGGAATTTTAAAAAATACGTTGAATCAAAATAAAAAACGACACTACAACAATATCTATAATCCACCAGCCCGACATATCGTTCAGGCGGGTTGTGGCGGATCTCCTAAACGGAAATCCTTACTTTTAAGCAATGGCTCGGATCTAGGCGAAATCATTGCCGAGACATTGGTGGCAACTAAAAAATATGATATAAATAGAGAATTAAGATAAATAATTCTGTCACTTTGAATGATTCAATCATGAAGTTATTTGTAACTGGTGGTTCTGGTTTTGTCGGAATATCACTCATCAAAGAATTAGTAAAAGGACAGCATGAAATTTACTGCTTGGCAAGAAGTGATAATGCTTTTCAGTTAATCAACAATTTAGGTGCTGTTCCCATAACTGGGAATTTACTGGCCGTACAAGAATTTGAAAGCAAATTAAAGGGGATTGATGCTATCGTACATTCTGGAGCTAAAATAAAATTCGTAGGAAATCTTGACGAATTCTATGGTGTAAATGTAAAGGCTACAAGAGAGTTAATTGATGCTGCAATTGAAGCAAAGGTTAAAAAGTTCATATATATTAGTGCTGCGGCTATTGTTTTAGACGGAAAACCATTGATAGAGATTACGGAAGAGTATCAACCAAAATCTGAGATTAAAAGCAATTATCTCAAATCAAAATTGCTAGCTGAAAGTGAAATCCTAAAGAGAAATAAAGAGATACAAGTAATTATTTTACGGCCTCCAGTAATTTGGGGAGAAGGGATGGGAATTATGAACGAATTTAGAAATACAATTACCAAAATAGGTTTTCCCACAATCGGAGATCCTCTTCACCATCTTGCTACTTGTCACATTCAAAATTTAATTACCGCCATTTTATTGTCCCTTAAGAATAATGAAGCTAATGGGGTATTTCTTGTGAGTGATAATGAAAAAGTTGAAGTTCGAGAATTTATGAGGAAATTGATAAAAGGATACACTATGGAAATGGGGAACTTGCGCATTCCCAAAAAAATGGCTTTGCTAATGGCCAATTTCCTAGAATTTATTTGGAAGACTTTTAACTTAAAAGGAAATCCCCATATGACCTCTGTTATAGTACAATTAATGGGAAATGAGTTTACTATCGATGATACAAAAGCAAGAAGGATATTAGGATACAAACCAACTTTAGGCGTAGAAGAGGGCTTACGCCAACTTAGTCAGTCGAGAAAATAAAAACTGCCACCAGCAATGCCTATAATCCACCAGCCCGACAAGCTCGTTCTGGCGGGTTGCGGGCGGATTTCCTAGATGGAAATCCTTAATTTTATGCAATTGCTGGGACTAGACAGACGATTTCCGTTGGAAATTTCCGCAACGAGATCATAGCCTAACCGCTGTGCTTCATTTTGACCGATCAGAATACATAAAAAAATAGAAAAATTCATATAATAAATCTTAGTTATGAAACAGTCACTTCAATTATTCATACCCATATTTGTCCTTATCCTATTTACCTCTTCTTTGAGGGCACAAAAAGCAGAGAAAATTTCTGAGGAAACCAATTTAGAAACAGATTTATCAGACCGTCAAGCTATTATTAAAACAATTAAGAATTTTTATATTGGTGACCATACTGGAAGTATAAAGCATAAAAAACTCTCGATGCACGAAAAGGGTGCTTACAGATATGTAAACAGAGATGGAAAGTATTCGGAAAGTGTTTTTCAATTGGATTCGGATAACGCAGATCCTAATTATAAAGAGGAGTTATTGAGTATTGAAATTTATGATAAACTTGCCCTAGCTCGACTCCGATTAGATCAATTTCGAACCAAGCTTCC
>CAZHJO010000226.1:0-5430 GCA_964532755.1 uncultured Maribacter sp.
AAATGAGGATTCCAACGCCAAGTTAAAAAACACTGATTTTAGTTAATCGGCCTTAAAACTTCGATTAGCAGTCTATCTGTTAATATTTTGGCTATTTATCCATCGGACGTACTGCACTTTATTTCGGTTGTGCTGAGCAAGGCTTTTGGCAAATTTATGATATCCAAACTTCTCAACGTTGGCAACAAAGTAATAATAATCATGCTTTTCAGGATTCAATACTGCCTCAACAGCTGAAATATCGGGCATTGTAATCGGTCCTGGAGGTATACCGGCATATTTATAGGTATTATATGGTGAATCCAATTCCAAATCCTTGTACAATACCCTTTTTATAATTTGGTCAAAATCACCAGAATGTTTTTTTAGGGCATAAATAACCGTTGGATCAGCTTGCAATTTTATATTCTTTTTTAATCTATTCAAATAAACTCCAGCTACTCTTGGTCTTTCATCAACTTTAGCAGATTCTTTATGCACAATTGAAGCCAAAGAAACGACTTCTGTAGGGGTCAATCCTTGCGCTTTAGCCTTGGTTAAGCGCTCATCATTCCAGAAACGTTTGTATTCCTTTAGCATTCTATCCCTAAACTTCTCAGGCGATGTGTTCCAGAAAAACTCATAGCTATTGGGTATGTACATTGCAATTTGGGTAGCATCGGTAAATCCGTTCTCAGTATAAAATGATTTGTCATCCATGACTGACAAAAGGCTTGTGCTGTCAGGCTCAATTTGCGAGGAAATCCTTCCGGCTAAATTAGCCAAGGACTCCTGGTTGTTAAAAGATACCTTTACGGGAATATTTTTGCTTCGAAGGGAATTAACTATATCATTATTGTTCATTCCCTTCCGAATGGCATACTTACCACCTTTCACATTATTGGTATACCCTTTTCTCTCAGCTACCTGAACAAAAGACACCATATTCTTTATCAAAGGTTCCAGCAAAACCTTTACATCTTCGATATTTCCGTTGGATGGTATAAAAACAAAGGCTTCTTTATTATTGAACTTTGTGTTGGGCGAAAAAATGGCACTGTATACCTTATAAGCAAAAATACCTCCTAGAATAAGGCCCAGAAAAACAATCAATAGCAAAATCTTCTTTAAATACATTATGATTTGATCTTTTGTAATAAAATTTCGTTTTTAAACCTATCATTAATAAAAATCCAGTCCTTTTTAACGCCAACTTCCTCGAAACCCAACTTCTTGAACAAATGTAGACTAACCGAATTTTCTTCGATGACATTCGCGAAAATTTGTCGAAGCCCTAAGGTTGTAAAACCATAATCACATATTAATTCAATAGCTTCAGTGCCAATTCCGTGATTCCGTTCTTTCTCTTCCAAGATGACTATCCCTACCCCTGCCCTTTTATGCTGAGGGTCAAAATCGAACAAATCGATTAGCCCTAAGACCTTATCTTCATTGCATATACAAAGTCGCAATTGCTTTACATCATAAATATCCCTGTGGGCATTGTCTAAATATTGCTTTAGAACATGTTTGGAATATGGTGCGCTGGTACCACTAATTTCCCAAATAGCCGTATTGTTCTCTAGTTCATAGATAAAATCCAAATCATCGGGCTCGAGGGCTCTTAGGTATATTTGATCTCCCTTTAGATTTACCATTCAACTTCGCCTTTAAAAACCTGTTTTGCCGATCCTATTAGACTTACATTGCTATAACCATTGGTACCGGCTAAGAACCTAACCTGCAGATTGCCGCCTTTGGTTTCAATATCAACCGTATCCGATTTAACCTTATTGGCTTTGTGCATGGCAATTGCCACGGCCGTCACACCTGTACCACAGGATAAGGTTTCATTTTCTACCCCACGTTCATACGTTCTAACAGCGAATGCATCTTTACCCAGTGGTTCAACAAAATTAATATTGCTGCCTTTTTCACCGTAGAGGCCATATCGCAACTTTGCACCTTCATTATATACATCAAAACTTTCTAACTGCTCAACCAATTGCACATGATGGGGTGAGCCTGTATCAAGAAAATAGGCGTTGGACCTTCTCCGAATTTCATTTACATTGTTCATTTTCAACTCAACCATATCGTTCTCTATCACTGCCGAATGAAGACCATCTACTGCGTTGAAGGTAGCTTCTTTATTGATTATACCAAGATACTTAGCGAAAGCAACCAAACATCGCCCCCCATTACCACACATTGAACCTAGATGGCCGTCCGAATTGAAATACACCATCCCAAAATCCACCACTTCGTCATTCTCCAGCAAAATGAGACCATCTGCACCAATCCCAAATCTTCTATCGCAAAGCTCAACAACCAATTTTACGTCTTCCTTAGGGAATGAATTGGAACGATTATCAATCATAACAAAATCGTTACCCGTTCCTTGATATTTATAAAAAGTAAACAACATATTAAAGTAAAGAAACAAAGATAGCGTAATTTTAAGGCTTTTTTATCAGTTAAAAAGGAGTTAAACTCCAAAAAAAGAATTTTGAAATATTTTAATTTTACCTTCGAACTATTTTGGAATTAAATTAATATATGTTTCAATTATGAAGAAATTAGGGAGTTCATTGCTAATTGCCATTTTCGCGGGAGCTATTACTTTAGGTGCCTATAAACTGTTTATAGAGAAAACAAACTACGCTATTGTCACCGATGACAATTCAGCATCTATTATCAACACAAGTCTTACGCCTTCTACCGCAAAAGGTGCAGGTATCAATGAGGTAGATTTTACATCAGCGGCGGAAACAACCGTGAATGCAGTTGTCCATGTTAAAAATGTAAGTATCAGTAAGGGACCGAGCAGCATCATGGAGTTCTTTTATGGTTATGAGGGGAGTCAGAAATCGCAGATTGGTACTGGTTCTGGAGTAATAATTTCGTCTGATGGACATATTGTCACCAATAATCATGTAATAAAAGGGGCCAGCCAATTGCAGGTTACCATGAACAATAATAAGACGTATGATGCTGAATTGATAGGGACCGATCCCAATTCAGATATCGCATTGTTGAAGATTGATGCCAAAAAACAATTGCCTTACCTCGCATTTGGAGATTCCGACAATGTTAAAATAGGCGAATGGGTTTTGGCCGTTGGCAATCCATTTAATCTAACGTCAACTGTAACAGCAGGTATTGTAAGTGCCAAGGCTAGGGCATTAATGAAAAGTGATCAATCATTTATTCAAACTGATGCAGCGGTAAATCCAGGAAATAGTGGTGGTGCACTTGTTAATACGAATGGTGATTTGATTGGTATAAATACAGCGATATCTTCACAAACAGGTTCATATGTAGGGTATTCCTTTGCGGTACCTAGTAATATTGCTAAAAAGGTAATAGACGATATAATTGAATATGGGAATGTACAGAAAGGGTACATTGGTATTAATCCGCCAAGAATGAATTCACCTTATGCCATCAAAAACGGATTAAATGAAATCGAAGGTGTTTATATCGCGAAAGTCCAAGAAGATTCAGGAGCGGATGATGCTGAACTATTAGAAGGAGACATTATAAAAAGAGTTGATGAAATAAAGGTGCAGCGATTCGCAGACCTTACCGGTTATGTGTCTACAAAAAGACCTGGAGATTCAGTAGCCCTCTCCATTGAACGCAATGGGGAACTAATTGATGTATCCGTAATACTGAAATCACGACAAACATTGCATGTGCCTGAAATGGGTCTTGAAATCAAGAATCTAAATGAAGAAGACAAAAAGATGTTTAAAACCAAAAAAGGGGTGAAAATAGTAGGGGTACCTGAATTGTATAGGGATTATGGTTTAAACGGAAAAGTCATTATTGCAGTTGACGGAGAGGAAATAGATAACATTCAAGACGCCAAAACTATGTTCGGCCGCATTTCTAAATATGGTAAAACAAGTATCACAATGCTGAATAAAAAAGGTGAACGTGAACGGCTAATATTCCAATAAAGAATCAAAACCAAAAACGCTCTTATTAAGGGCGTTTTTTTATAATACTAAATATGCCTAAGAAAGCGTTTGAAATATATACTTTCGCTAAAATTTTATAACCTCTAAACAAAATGGGCCATAAAACCTACGAAAAAGAACTGGCTTTCCAGGCCGATAGAAGAAAAGCAACTACCGAATTCATTAAGATAACAAGCGACCTGTGGTATGATCAGGCCATTGAGGTCGTTTTATTCAAAAATCAAGTAATAGATAAAAATGTCAGCGACATCATTCACTTACATGAATATGCCGGTGAATTTGTCCAAAAACCCATTTCTATCTTCGATTCGGTTGAAATTCTACGAGCAATTTATGATCTAAAATTGCCGCCCTCAAAATTAGATATAGGTAAACTTACTTATGAATATCATACAGAGGTAAATGTTTCGAATAATGTAAAATCCTTTGTAATTGGCAAGTTGAAACATGCTAAGAATTCAAAAGAGATTATTCCCAAAGACGTTGTACTGTATGGTTTTGGTAGAATAGGCAGGCTATTGGCACGATCGTTAATGGCCAAAACTGGCAAGGGTAACCAATTGCGCTTGAGAGCTATAGTTACCCGCGGAGCGATCAATGAGGAAATCTTGGAAAAAAGGGCTAATTTATTGCGAACAGATTCAGTTCATGGAAGATTTTTAGGAACAGTGGACATTGATCTTGCAAATAGTGCATTGATAATCAATGGTACTACTGTAAATGTAATAAGTGCTGACCAACCAGAAGATATTGATTATACTAAATACGGAATTGAAGATGCCTTATTAATAGATAATTCAGGTGCATTTAGAGATCAAGAACAATTATCTCGACACCTGAAATCAAAAGGTACTTCCAAGGTTTTACTGACCGCCCCGGGAAAGGAAGTTCCAAATATAGTACATGGGGTCAATCATCTGGAATACAGTCCTGACAAGACACACATTTTCTCGGCTGCCTCCTGTACAACGAATGCGATTACCCCGATTTTAAAAGTTATTGATGATTCGTTGGGAATAAAAAAGGGGCATCTAGAAACCATACATGCCTATACAAATGATCAGAACCTTGTTGATAATATGCATGGTAAATACCGTCGTGGAAGAGCTGCGGCACTGAACATGGTAATCACTGAAACAGGAGCAGGCGAAGCGGTAGCAAAGGCACTTCCATCATTACAGGGAAAATTGACTTCCAATGCCATTCGAGTACCTGTACCCAACGGCTCATTGGCTATTTTGAATTTGGAAATTAAAAACAAAACGTCTTTGGACGGCGTGAATACGATCTTAAAGAAGTATGCATTGGAAGGGGACCTGGTTGAACAGATCAAATATTCACTTAGCAAAGAAATGGTATCATCCGATATCGTTGGCACCTCGGCACCATCTATTTACGATAGCAAGGCAACGATTGTTTCAAATAACGGCAGGAACATTATACTTTATATCTGGTATGATAATGA
>CAZHJO010000227.1:0-5420 GCA_964532755.1 uncultured Maribacter sp.
ATTTCTCTCATAACTCACATCAAATCAAATAGATAAATAACTGCTTTTTTATGTAATATGCGCTTTTTGATTATATTTATAACAACAACCAATAAAATTTACGACAATGTTTACAAAACAAAATTTACTGGCTACTTTGGCCGGTTTCGCAGTCATGTTTATTTTGGGCTATGCCATTTGGGGATTTGCCACAGAAGATTTTTTTGAAGGTCACACCTTGAATAATTTTATGAAGGAAACACCCGATATGCTTTTTATAGCTTTGGGTAATTTGATTGGTGCATTCGCCTTAAGTTCCATTTATGGGAAATGGGCAAGAGGTGTACATAACGCTAAGGAAGGATTCCAATTCGGTATCTGGGTAGGTATTTTTACTGGATTTGGTATGGGATTGCTAAATTACGGAGTTAGCGAACTAATGGACTTTACTGGCCATATTGCCGAAGGGGTCATTGAAATAATATTTTATGGAATTATCGGTGCTGTTATTGCTCTAGTTTACAAAGCCACCAGCAAAAAAAGCGGTTAAAATTTAAATGACAATTCAAAAAGGCAATGCAATAAGCATTGCTTTTTTTTATTGAATACTAAATATAAACGATTCCAAAGGTTCAATTTCGATCTTCATTATTCCTATTCCATCTTTAACCTCGAATGGGTAATTATTATTGCCATACAACTGCTCTAAAGTTTCATAGAGACCTTCTTTTAATCCCCAAATATCAATAATGTCATTCGGGATTTTCAATTCAAAGGAATAGCGTTCATGGGAATCAAAATTAGCGACCACAATCAATTTTTCGTCTTCAGACCAGCGCACATAGGAAAGTACACGATGGTTATAATTCGCTGTGTGATCCCGATTGTAATAATGAATGTCCTGATAATTACCCATAAGAGCTTCACTATTTATCGTAAAGTTTAGTAGTCTTTTATAAAAATCACGAAGATCTTTCTCTTCCATGGACAGTTGACCTCCATCAAATTCCTTATCATTCACCCAGCGTTGATGATGGGGAACACCTATATAATCAAAAATAGAAGTACGCGTTGGTTGTCCAAATCCTGCATCTTCATTCCCAGGCTCCCCCACTTCCTGCCCAAAATATATCATGGTTGGTGAAGTACTCATTGTAGATGAAACGACCATGGCCGGTTTTCCCTTTTTTGCATCACCAGCAAAATCAGGACTTGCAATTCGCTGCTCATCGTGATTCTCAAGAAAATGAAGCATGTGGTGTTCAATATCCTTTAGGTTGTTCTTCACTACCGGGATATGGTCTGTCCAACCGTGGCCCTGCATTATATGTTTTAAGGAATCGTACATCTCGACCTTATCATAGAGGTAGTCCATTTTACCTCTATGAATATAATCACGATACAATTGTGGATTATATACTTCTGCCAAAAGAAAAGCTTCCTCATTTTTCATTTTGATATTGGAATTCATATAGCTCCAAAATTCCACAGGTACCATTTCAGCCATATCAAACCGGAAACCATCAACTCCCATTGCTAACCAATAGAGTGCAATATCCTTGAATTTTTTCCAGGAATTGGGCACATCCTTAGTAGACCAAAAATCATAATGCGCTTTATGATCCTTGTCTGCAAAATCGCTGGGCAACAGGTCAAAATCATAGGACCCATCAGGACGAACCCCATAATTGACCTTGACGGTCTCGTACCAATCGTTCATATTGGGTTGTGCCCTACGAGTACCATTCCCAGTCCATTTAGCAGGATTCTCATCGAATTTACCATCTGACAATTCATGCCCATATCCTCCTAAAGGCATATACCCGTTTTGCCATTCAGGAACCCTGAAAGCCTCATTGGGTATGTAATAGAAATTATTATCCCTTTTATATTCGACTGTCGTATCATCAGTAACGCCAAAAGGCTCAAGACCTTCTGGGGTAGATCCTCCCTCATAATTTCTGGCAACATGATTGGGAACAATGTCAATCAGTAATTTTAAACCGGCGTCATGGGTCCTATCAATCAAATCTTTAAATTCAACCAATCTATTTTCAGGGTCATTAGCCAAGTCAGGATTTACGTTATAGTAGTCCTTAACGGCATATGGTGAACCCGCTCTGCCTTTAACGATATCCGGATCATCTTTTGAAATACCATAATCGCTATAATCAGTTATTACGTCATGGTGCGGAACACCGGTATACCAGATATAGGTAACCCCTAAGTCTTTGATTTCCTTGAGGGACTTTTCAGTAAAATCGGAAAACTTGCCAACTCCGTTTTCCTCAATCGTACCCCATGGTTTGTTCGTAGTATTCGTGTTTCCAAAAAGTCTAGGGAATACTTGATAGATAACATCTTTTTTCTTTCCTGTTTCATGGGATGGCATACTAGGACTTTCTTTATTGGTGTTACAACCCTGAACTATCAAGGCAGTAAAAATTAATGGGTAGATCTTACTTTTATTCATTCTTGGCCGAAACTTCTTCCTTGGGCCTTAATTCAAGCCGTTTGCCGTTCAAACGTATCGACATTTGCTCGCTGCCTTCTAATTTAAACTTTGTATCTTCTTTGGTTACCGTGACCTGGAGTATTCTATTTCTGAAGTTTATTTTAAACGAATACGATTTCCAACCCTTGGGAATTCTGGGAGTAAACGATAATTTATCCTCTAGAACCCTAAGGCCCCCAAAACCTTCGACAATACTCATCCAAGTTCCGGCCATTGAGGTAATATGAAGTCCTTCCTCAACTTCCTTATTATAATCATCTAGGTCTAATCTTGAGGTACGTAGATAAAATCTGTACGCTTGTTCCATACGGTCTAATTTTGCCGCCTGGATACTGTGTACACAGGGAGATAGAGATGATTCGTGCACTGTGAAAGGTTCGTAAAAATCGAAATGTCTTTGTAACTCTTCTATGCTAAATTGATCCTCGAAAAGATAGAAGCCTTGGAGTACATCTGCCTGTTTAATATAGGGTGAACGTAAAATACGATCCCAACTCCATTTCTGATTGATCGGGCGTTCGGTTTTATCCAATTTTTCTACGGTAATAAGCTCCTTATCCAAAAAGTTGTCTTGTTGTAGATAAACATCGTATTTGTCAGAGAATGCGAAATACATTTTTTTAGCAACAATCTGCCATGCATCAGTCTCGTTAGATGTTAAATTCGTATGCCCAACAATACGCGCATAATCATCCGGATAACCATCTTTGACCTTTTGCAGTTGCTCAACCGTAAATTCAATACACCATTTGGCCAAATAATTCGTATACCAATTGTTGTTCACATTATTCTCATATTCGTTGGGGCCTGTAACCCCTAGAATTACAAACTTTTCTTTATTTTCTGAATAATTAGCCCTTTGATGCCAAAAACGGGCAATACCTATCAAGACTTCAAGGCCCATTTCCGGGATATAGGTATAATCCCCTGTAAAACGGTAGTAATTATAAATTGCAAACGCAATTGCGCCATTTCTGTGTATTTCCTCAAAGGTAATCTCCCACTCGTTATGGCATTCCTCGCCATTCATGGTAACCATCGGGTAGAGCGCAGCTCCATTGCTAAAACCTAACTTTTCCGCATTTTCAATCGCTTTTTCCAAATGCTCATAGCGATATTTCAATAAATTCCTGGCTACGTTTTGATCTTTGGTGGCCATATAAAATGGTATACAGTAGGCCTCTGTATCCCAATACGTACTCCCCCCATATTTCTCTCCGGTAAATCCTTTGGGGCCAATATTCAATCTAGAATCCTTTCCTAGATAGGTCTGATTCAATTGAAATATATTGAAGCGGATACCCTGTTGCGCCTTAACATCGCCCTCAATAGTGATATCACTCATTTGCCAAATGGTATCCCAGGCCTTTCTCTGAATATCCAACAAGGCCTCAAAGCCCATTTCGCTAGCTTTTGACATCGCTGTATCAGCGGCTTTAATCAATTCATTCGATTTGTGATTTGTAGATACGGTATAACCGCCATACTTGTATAATGATAAGACCTCCCCTTTATTTACCTTCTGGGAGTATGAATGACCCACCCATGTCGCCTCTTTTGTTTCTAAGGGACTTGTTTTAATTTTTTTCCCTTCATGAACTAATTGGGCCTCCATAAAAGTACAGGTCTCAAAATTCGTCTTCATGGTATGGGCCTCAATATAAGCCCTGTTGTCTTTTGAGGTCACCGAAGTGGTATTCCAAAACTTATCATCCCAATTACTGTCCTCATTGGTGATGCCACTATCCAAATAGGGGGTAAAAGTTATTTCAGCATCGGCATTAACAACTTCAACATCGTATTTGATCGCACCCAATTCATCCAAATCAAGACTTAAAAACCGGGTTATTCTTGCTTTTATGGCCAAATTATTTGGTAAGGTTGCACAAAAACTTCGCTGATACCATCCTTCCCTCATATTCAATTCACGACGGAAATCGGTTACTTTAGAACAGGTAAAAAGATCAAGAACTTCCCCGCTCACTTCAACATTTATCCCAATCCAGTTTGGTGCGTTCAATACCTTTGCAAAATATTCCGGATATCCATTTTTCCACCAACCAACCCTGGTTTTATCCGGATAATAGACGCCAGCTATGTAACTACCCTGAAAAGTAGGCCCCGAATAGGACTCCTCAAAATTGGCACGCTGTCCCATAGCGCCATTACCTATGCTAAATAGGCTTTCTGAGGATTTTACCGTTTCTTGGTCGAATCCTTCTTCAATGATCGACCAATTGTCCGCAATTATGTAATCTTGATTCATTTAGTATTCAGTAATTTTTCAATAAAACTTAAATCGATTTCCGTGAAGTCTTTAAAATTGTAATCAGCTTCTTTCAGTATCTTTTCCTCACCAATTCCAATACTTATCATTTTTGCATTGTTTGCCGCTTCAATACCGGCTACGGCATCTTCAAAAACAATACAGTTTTCAGGCGCTATTTTCATATTGTCGGCTGCTATCAAAAAAACTTCTGGGTCTGGTTTGGCTTTTGTGACACTATTGCCATCTACGATAAAATCAAAATATCCCAATAAGTTCACTTTTTCCAAAATTGGTTTGGCATTTTTGCTGGCCGACCCAAGAGCAACAGGAATATGTTCTTTTTTTAAATATTCGAGTATTCTTTGTACATCAGGTAAAATTTCAGATTCATCCATTTTATTGATGTAATTGAGATAGTCAAGGTTTTTTTCAACCATCCAATCATCAAATTGTTCCTGCGTGGCTTTGATGTCACCTATTTCAAGTAAGATTTCCAAACAACGTTTTCTACTAACACCTTTGAACAGTTCGTTTTGACTTTCTGTGAACTCAAATCCCAGTTCATCGGCGAGTTTTTTCCATGCTAGGTAATGATATTTGGCAGTATCTACAATAACTCCGTCCAAATCAAAAATAAATCCCATTTTTCGCATTAAT
>CAZHJO010000228.1:0-5405 GCA_964532755.1 uncultured Maribacter sp.
CTGGGCAGCGAAAATGAAAACCTTCCAGCATTTACGGTATTATTATCAAGAGGTTCTGGTAGGCCAAATGGCCAACCACTCTATACCCGACTTTGGGGTAATGGTTTTCTTCATTCCCTGCATCAAGGGGTGCAGTTTAGGGCAGCAAAGGACCCTGTACTCTATCTCAACGACCCAAAAGGGATTACCAAGGAAGGCAAAAGGGATATGTTAGACCAGATAGCGGCCTTGAATGACAAACATTTTCAGGAACATAGGGATCCCGAAATCCAAAGTAGAATTGCGCAATATGAAATGGCCTATCGTATGCAGACTTCGGTCCCCGAAGTCATAAATACCGATAACGAACCCGATTATATTTATAAGATGTATGGGGCCGATGCTAAAATTCCCGGCACCTATGCCGCGAACTGCTTGCTGGCTCGTAGGTTGGCAGAGCAGGATGTACGATTTATCCAATTATACCACATGGGTTGGGACCAACACGATAATCTGCCCGGAGCCATTGCCCGGCAGTCCAAGGACGTAGATCAGGCTTCCGCAGCCTTAGTAGCCGATTTAAAACAACGCGGCATGCTCGAGGACACCTTGGTGATTTGGGGCGGTGAATTTGGCCGTACCAACTATTCGCAAGGAGTCTTGACCGATACCAATTATGGCCGTGACCATCACCCACGATGTTTTAGCATGTGGATGGCCGGTGGGGGCATAAAACCAGGAATAGTCTATGGGGAGACCGATGAATTTGGCTATAATATTACCCAAAACCCCGTGCATGTACATGACTTTCAGGCCACGCTCTTGCATCAATTGGGCATTGATCATGAAAAATTGATCTATAAATATCAAGGACGGCGATTTAGATTGACTGATGTTGAAGGGCATGTAGTAAAAGATATTTTGACATAGTCAAAACCAAACCAAATGAAACGAAGAACCTTTATTCAAAATACATCCTTGGTCTCCGGAGCGCTCTTGACCGGCATGCCCATTTTAAATGCCATGGCACCCTTTAAGGATGTTATCATTGGTCATAATTCGCATCAATATAAGATTGATATGAACTGGGGGGCATTGAACTCCAATTTCTACCCTGTGAACGATTGCCATGAAATGGTACAGGATTCCAAAGGAAGAATCATTCTTTTAACCAATCATACCAAGAACAATGTCATTGTATATGATAAATCAGGTAAATTGATCGAAGTTTGGGGAACTGACTACCCTGGTGCCCATGGGCTTACCTTGAATGTTGAAAATGGAGAGGACGTGCTTTACATTTCGGACAATGCAAGGCATGAGGTCATCAAGACCACGATTGACGGTAAGGTAATCCAGGTATTCAGCTATCCCAAGGAATCAGGTAAATACGCCTCCCAAGACCTATACATACCTACCGAAACAGCTATTGCGGAAAACGGGGATATCTATGTCGCCGATGGTTATGGTGAGCAGTACATCATGCATTACAATGCCAAGGGAGAATTACTGAATACATTTGGCGGCAAAGGAGACGAAGATGAGTTGTTCAACAATGCACACGGAATATGTATTGATACGCGAAACCCAGCTGAACCTACCCTCTTGATAACAGCAAGACAGCAGAATAAACTCAAAAGATTTACAATGGAAGGAGAATTCATTGAAAGTTCCGATCTACCGGGCGCCTACATCTGTAGGCCGGTCATACATGGGCCTAATGTTTATTTAGCGACCATTTGGTCCGGGGACGGCAGTGAGGGCACTGGCTTTATTTCGGTATTAGATCAGGATAATAAGCTGATCTCGGCACCGGGAGGAAGTACGCCAAACTATAGTGATGGTACCTTGGAGCATATGCACCAGACCGTGAAGATCTTTCACCATCCGCATGATGTCTGTGTCGACGATGATGAAAATCTATACGTGGCCCAATGGAACTCGGGCAAGACCTATCCCATAAAATTATTCAGGGTATAACTATGAAATGCATTGCTGCACTTTTGATTTTTTCCGTGCTCGTTTGCTGTAAAACCGATAGGGTTTCCTATGAGGAAACAGGCAATTTTCAGTTGGCTGCTCCGATAATTCATGTGGACTCCACACTTTTTAAGCAAAAGGCAACGATAACCTTGAGCTTTGGATTTCCCAATAGCGAAATAAGGTATACCCTTGATGGAAACGAAGTCGACCAAGAGAGTCCGGTGTATGAGGGGCCCTTTGAGGTAAACAAGGCAGCAACGATCACGACCAAGGCCTTTCACACCGATTTTAGGAGCAGTGAACCAACCACTGCGCGAGTTGAAAAAATCATTCATAATATCTCCAACGCCGCCATAAACATTGAACCCCAACCCCATGAAAACTACAAAGGTCAAGGTGCAACTACTTTAATTGACTTGCAAAAAGGGAGTGCGCAGTTTAGAATTGGTACCCAATGGTTGGGCTTTCAGACCGACAAGACGACAATCACTATTGATTTGGCCAATGCATCGCAATTGTCTCTACTCAAGGTCAGCTGTCTGCAAAACCAAGGTGGCTGGATATTCTCCCCTACGGAAATCATGGTACATTCCGGCTCCAAAGAGGTGGGCAAAATTGTTGTGGTGAACGCTGGGGAACGACAGGAAAACCAATTGAAAGTGATTCCGGTGCCCATTGAAGCGGGGAACTATTCACAACTTACGATTACGGTATTATCATTGGATGAAATACCACAATGGCACCAAGGCCAAGGTACGACACCTTGGCTCTTTTTAGATGAAATACTAATAGAATAGATGATTGCACAAGCTATACAAATAGGACATTTACACCCATTGGTAGTCCACTTACCCATCGGCATACTTTTACTTGGTTTCTTATTTGAAATCGTATACCGTAAAAAACCATCTGAGGTTGTTAAGGAGATTATCCTGTTGGTCTTACGCGTTGGTGCTATCACTGCCATAATTTCCTTAGCGACCGGATGGCTGTTGGGTGAGGATGGTGGCTACGATGAAACCATGCTCTTTCGCCATAGATGGTTGGCCGTGGCTTTCACTGTCTTATCCATTGGGCTTTACTTTCTAAAAAAAACAAAGAACGACTTGGCCAAAAAACTATATCTGCCTGTTTACGTTGTAGTTCTTATTGTTATTGGCATCACCGGACATTACGGCGGTAGTATGACGCACGGGGAGGACTACTTATTTACAGATACTACAAAAAAGAAAGTCATCATCGAGGACGTTGATAAGGCTTTGGTGTATACAGATATTGTGCAACCCATTTTCGATAACAAATGTGTGAGTTGCCATAATCCCTCAAAGATCAAAGGAGGCTTGCTAATGAATACCAAGGAAAACCTGCTGGTAGGGGGTGATTCAGGAAGTATCCTGGATTCGGTTTCAAAAAATGAGGCATCGCTTTTTATGCAACGTCTGTATTTACCATTGGAAGATGAAGACCATATGCCACCAAAGGGTAAGGTACAACCCACGGCCGAAGAATTGGCCCTTTTGGAATGGTGGATGGGCCATGACCATTGTTTTGATTGCGTGGTCGGACCCATGGATAAATCGGAGAAAATCAATACCATACTGGTCGGTTTGGAAGAGGACACGTCGCCAAGGGCCTTAATTGCCAAGAAACTGAAGGAAGTACCCCAAGAATGGCTTACCACATTGAACAATGCCAATATTTCGGCTTCAAAACTGGCTGAAAACAGTCCTTTGGTACAAGTTAATCTATCTGGACGCAAGGACATCGCCCAACAAGACTTTAAGGTCTTGAAAAAATACGCCAAGCATGTCGTTGAAATGAATCTGGGCAATTCCAATTTCAATGATACATTGTCAAAATCACTAAGATCGTTCAAGAACCTTACAAAACTACAATTACAGAACTCCCCAATTACCGACAATACCATTGATAATCTTAAAGGGTTGCAACATTTGGAATCCTTGAATTTATATGGAGATAGCATTAGTAACAATTCATTGAACGCATTGGGCGATTTAAAGAATCTCAAGAACATTTACCTATGGCAAACGAATATAACCGAGGATGCGCTACAACAATATGCAACTGATAACCCCAATATACTGGTGCAAGGACAAATAGATAGTGAACTGTTCCGGGCCACAAAGCTGGAACCCCCCACTATTATTGCCGATCGGGATTTTTTCAAGGATTCATTGCAGGTAGCTCTCGATTATGTTTTTGACGATGCCCAAATTTACTATACGCTGGACGGTTCCATACCGGATTCAACCTCGATAAGATATACAATGCCTATTACCCTGACCCGATCCGCTGAAATAAAGGCGGTTACCTATGCTCCAGGATGGAATCTGAGCGAAGTGACGGCCGCGAATTTTAAAAAAATCGCTTTCGAGCTCAACAAGGTCACATTAAACATAAAACCCAGTGAAAGATATAAGGGCCATGGTGCAAATACACTTTTTGACCAGAAACGGGGGACCATCAACTTTGTGGATGGTAATTGGATAGGTTATGAAGGAAGTCATTTTACCGCTACGGTGGTTTTGGATAGGAAGGAACTTATCTCAACGGTTTCTGTGGGGGCACTTTCCTCTCCTGAAAAATGGATTTTCTACCCAACCGGATTCACGGTTTGGGCATCTGACAATGGTACCGATTACAAACTGGTCAAGAGGCAGAACGTGGGGACTGAAAAAATAAATACGCTGACCCGTTTTCGCTTTTTTGATGTGGACATACCCCCTACTAAGACCAAATTCGTAAAAGTACAGGTCAAAAGCCAACTTAAAAATCCTTCATGGCACCCCAATCCTGGAGGCAATAGTTGGTTGTTCGTTGATGAGATAGTTCTTAACTAAGATACCGGTATAACTCTTAAAAACTACATTATTAACAATCTAATTCCGTATTAATAGCTTATAAAGTTTATTGATTTTAGCTTGTTTGCCACCTCATTTTATTAGAAATTTAGGGTACTCGTATTAGTGGGAAATCATCAATAGTGCAAGCAATAGTAAACGTTCCTCCTAGGCGGACAAGTGCGCATGCTTCTAGTCTTTAATATAGGGAATATAAAAGCCCGTTTACTATTAATTGCCAACTTTGTAAAATGCTGTACAATAGGTAGTATGCTCTGTGGTTTAAAAAACAGAAAAATATTTAATTTTAAAAATGAATAAAAACCTACTCTGGCAACCTTCCGAGTCAACAAAGACAGGCTCGAAAATGCACGAATTTCTAAATCGTATTGCCCGGAAATATAACCTTCCAGATCGTGAGTATGCAACCCTACATCAGTGGAGCGTTGAAAATATCGGTGATTTCTGGTCAGAGATATGGGATTTTTGCGGTATCAAATCATCAAAAAAAGCGGATACTATACTAGACGACCTTTACAAAATGCCGGGTACCAAATGGTTTGAGGGAGCCCGCTTGAATTT
>CAZHJO010000229.1:0-5402 GCA_964532755.1 uncultured Maribacter sp.
TCTGGGTTGTTGTTTTCCAATAGCGCTGATTTCCAATTGTTTTTTATGGTTATCAGGGAATCTAGAAGTGTTGGATTCTTTTTAGAAATATCGAGGGTTTGCCCAATATCTTTTTGCAGATCATAAAGCCGATCTTCATGGTCCAAACGATAATTATCAGTTCGTAGGCTTGTTTTGCCTCGCCAGTGGTTAAAAATATGGCGTGGTTCCCAATTCGGGTTTTCCTCCATCAAAAGAGCTTTTAAATCTTTACCGTCCACTGGTTTTTCAGTTTGTGGTTCAATACCGGCCAAGCTAGCAAGTGTAGGTAAGATATCTATTGCACCGGCGATTGAGGTAACCGTTTTACCTTTGGGAATGTTGTTTTTCCATTGTATAAAAAATGGAGTGCGAACGCCACCTTCATCGGTAGATCCTTTTTTACCGCGCATACCCCCATTCCATCGCCACCCATTAGGCCCATTATCAGATAGGTAAATGATTATGGTGTTTTCTTCCAAGGCTAATTCCCTTAACTTTTGCGTTAACCTTCCCACATTAAAATCAATATTCTCGACCATGGCCAGTGCTGCCTTGGTGAAATTCCCATGTTCTTCTTCAGCGCCCTGATAGGTCATTTCAAGGGTTTTGTCTTTGAATTTATTCCAAAACTCATCAGGTACTTGCATGGGGCTATGTGGCGTATTATAAGGTAGATAGAGAAAAAAGGGCCGATTCTGGTTTTCAGTTATAAAATCAATACCCTTATTGGTAAGGTCATCCACCAGAAAACCCTCTCCCTTAACAAGGGCGCCATTGCGTTCCAACATGGGGCTAAAATAATTGCCCCAATGGCCAGATGCGAAGCCGTAATAATCATCAAAACCTCTTGCATTTGGGTGGTAAGGTGGTTGCATGCCACTATGCCATTTGCCATAAGCCGCCGTTATATAACCGGCATTTTTAAATATTTCCGCTATAGTCGTTTCCCCTAAATTGAACCGTTCACCGCCTTCCGAAGTAGAATAGACTCCTGTTCTAGCAGCGTATCTCCCGGTCAAAAGCTCGGCCCTTGTGGGCGAACATACAGGTTGAACGTAAAAGCTTTCAAATGAAACCCCATTCTGCGCAAGTGCATCTATATTGGGGGTAGCTATATTTGAGTTGCCATTAAAACTTAGATCTCCCCAGCCTTGATCATCTGACATTATGATAATGACATTGGGTTGCTGTTTTAAAAGGTTTTTTTCCTTGTTATTCTCAGAACAAGAGAATCCAAGAAGTGCCAAACACAGTAGTATAAATTTTCTCATATTAATTCTCTTTGATTGCCAATCCTACCATAGAGTCAGCGGTTCCGTAATACAAAAACCATTTGTTTTGAAAATAGACCAAGCCCTCAATAAAAGTTGTTCCCGCTTTATACTGCCCAGTTATTTCATGTGGTAAATCAGGACATATAAAAGGAGTTTCCAATCGGGCCAAAACTTTGGTCGGTTCATTCTTATCAAAAAGGACCTGTCCTCCGCAATAGGTGCCCTCCGCTACTTTGGTTGTGGCACCTTCGCCACTTAAATTTTTCCCATTATAAAGTAGTAAGATTCCATCTTCAGAATAAATGGCAGGCGGCCCAGGCTCGGTCAAATGACTATCAAATTCATGTAAGGACGGTTTGAATACGTGCATGAGTTCACCATTTTGTTCTATGACAGGTTCCCAATCGATACCGTCATCGGACAGTGCTAAATTCACAAATAACTCCCCCCAATACATAAGGTATTTGCCATTTATTTTTTTTGCCATCAATCTTCCATCGATCAATTCGGTGACAATGGATCCAGATTTACTCCATATATTCAAAAATTTACCCTCATGGGCATTTTCAAAAACAGGGCCTTGTTTTGTCCAGTTTTTAAGATCAGTCGAAGTCGCACTTGAGAGACGGGCAACATCCTTGTTCCAGCTTGTAAAGAGCATAATGTAGGTGCCATCGGGTGTTTCGACAATTCTAGGATCTTCTATACCACCGGGTTGGTCCCACTGGCTGAATTCATCATTGTCTGGATAAAGTACTGGTTCAGGATATTTTGTGAAATTTATACCGTCGGTACTATAAGCCAGCCCTATTCGCGAAGTCCTGCCACCTAAAATAGCGGCAGGATTGTCCTCGGCCCTGAATAACATAAAAACCGTATCATTCCTAACAATGGCCCCGGGATTAAAAACATCGGCTTTTTGCCATTGTACTTCTTCTTTTGTGATAGGATCATTGAAAGTATAACTGGAGTCGGCAACCATAATCGGATTGATTTCGGTTTTTTTGAATCCTAGCATCCACATTTCTTTTGGAGTAGCATGCTTCGCTGTTGTTGTAGATTTTTCTTGTTTACATGATAAAAGGCATATTGCTGCAACAATGTGAAAAAGTACTCTTAAATTCATCCTATTTTCATTTAAATTCGGTGACCCCGTTTATTAACGAAACAAAGAAATATATGTAACTTGAGCTTTCGTTTAATGATCATTTAAAGATAACGGAATCAAAGTATCAATTAGAAGAATGGGCAGATTTATTTTATTATGTAGCTTGGTTTTTATTTTGGGTTGTAAAGGGAAGCCATCTAAACAAATCCCTGAATCTATTGAAAAGACTACAACTACTGATTCTGTAATAACCACAAAGGTCTTAGAAAAGAAGTTCAAGACGTTTGAAGGTCTGGCCGATACTACTTTTGTTCGGTTGGCAGACTTCAGTGATGGTTTTGTTTATGACCTGCGGTATGCCACTGAGAACAATTTTTTAAAGGCACAGGTCTATGATTGCGCTGAATGTTATACAAGGGTAAAGACCGCGAAGGCCCTGATATTGGCCAATAAAGCATTTAAAGAGAAGGGGGTCAAGATCAAATTCTTTGATTGTTACCGTCCAAATTCCGTACAGTATAAAATGTGGGAGATAGTTCCCAATCCCCAGTACGTGGCAAATCCGGTTAAGGGGTCAATCCATAATAAGGGAGGCGCGGTAGATATTACCCTGGTTTCTTTGGAGGATGAGGAATTGGATATGGGTACTGACTTCGATTTTTTTGGTAAAAGGGCCTATCACGACAATCTTGATTTACCACAAGAAGTTTTGGACAATAGAAAGTTGCTGAAAGAAACGATGGAAAAATATGGATTTTGGTCTATACGCACCGAATGGTGGCATTATAATCTATCATCAGGTTCGAATGACAAAATAGCTGATTTTAAATGGGATTGTATAACGAATAATTAATACAGTATGAGAATCTTATGTTTTTTAGCATTTCTGGTGATAGGCCGGGTTTCTGCCCAAGACACAATTGTACCACTATGGCCCAAGGATAAAGTTCCTAATCATATTGAATCGGAAGAAAAGGAAATCATCGTAAAAGGCGATGATCTTGATAGGATCAGTAAAGTACAAGAGCCAACCATTGAAGTATATCTACCGGCGAAGGCAAATGCAAACGGGCAGGCCATGTTGATTTTTCCAGGCGGTGGCTATCAGATATTGGCCTATGATTGGGAAGGTACAGATATTGCTAAATTTTTAAACGGAAAAGGAATTACTGGTATTGTGGTTAAATATCGTATGCCTTCTTCAATTTCCCAAAAAGATAAGCATCTTGTACCCTTAATTGATGCCCAACGAGCTGTTCGCATGGTTCGGAGCATGGCCGAAGATTTGAATGTCGACGCGGATAAAATTGGAGTAATGGGATTTTCAGCGGGAGGACATTTGGCTTCAACTTTGGGAACACACTTTAATGATAAAGTTTATGATCCTGTTGATAATATTGATGAACGGAGCGCACGTCCTGATTTTATGGCCTTGGGGTATCCCGTAATATCATTTAAAAGTATGATGACCCATAATGGGTCTAAAAAGAATCTTTCGGGAAATAAATCTGAACCTTCGATCGTAGAATATTTCTCTAATGAAGAACAAGTTACCGCGAATACGCCACCTACTTTTTTGATGCATGCAAGCGATGATGAAGTGGTGCCCGTTGAGAATAGTCTGGCCTTCTACCAGGCATTAAAGGATAAAGGAGTCTCAGCAACCATGCATATTTATCCTACGGGAGGCCATGGTTTCTCATTGGCCCGGGACAACATGCATCTCCGAACTTGGACAGAACGATTATTTGAGTGGATGGAAGCCTTGGAGTAATTCACTTCTTGGACCAAGGCAGTACGGTTTCATAATGTATTTAAGTGCTCAAGCATTTTTATTCGTTCCTTTTCGCTAGGAAATCTGCCGTAACCTGCCATCATATTATCGACTAAATGATGGGGTTTAGAAGTTCCCGGTATAACGCAGTTCACGGCCTTTTCTGCCAAAAGGTATTTTAGAAAGTATTGCGCCCATGATCGGATTTCAAGCTCTTCGCACCATTCCGGTAATGCTTTTCCACGGGTCAACCTGAATAAGCTACCTCCATCAAATGGTCTATTAAGAATAACGGCGGTCCCTTGATCCATAGCGGTTTCCAAAAGTCCTTTTTCCGCATTGCGTTCGTTGATGGAATAATTAAACTGAACAAAGTCAGGTTTTTCCTCTTTGATGATTTGTTTGAGGGTTTTATGCGCGGCATCTGTATAATGCGTAATGCCCCAATACGCTATTTTTCCATTTTCCTTCATCGCCCTTAATGTCTTTAGATGGGTTTGCCAATCGACCAGGTTATGAATCTGCATTAGGTCTATCTTCTTTCTTTTCATTTTTTGCATGGAACTTTCCATTTGATGTATTCCAGCCTGCTTTCCTGAGGTCCATACTTTGGTGGCATAAAAGAAATGGTCCTGTATACCCAGTTTGGAAGTCAGGTCGCCCACCACTTGTTCAGAACTGCCATACATGGGGGAGCTGTCAATGACTTGTCCGCCTTTGGCTTTCATTTTATTGAGTACTTCAGTCAATCGAGCCCTTGCCGTATCATCTTTTCCGACATCAAAGGTTTGCCAAGTACCAAGACCTACAACCGGTAATTGCCGACCTGAAGAAGGGATTTTCCTTGTAGTCATTTGTTGATTATTTATAGATTCAAGATAAGGCATTAAGGCCGTACCCAAGGCAATGTAGGCGATTGATTTAGAGGCTTGCCTTCTCGTGTATGTTTTCTTGGGAACATCTGTTTTCATGATGGATTTATATAAACTATCTATCGACAAGGTATGTTTTTTTGCTCAATTCGTATACGTTGAATTTTACAAAAGAAGAATGGCAAAGTGTGCTGCATTATTGGTAAACTTTCATATTTTTGCAATCCAATTTCGGGATGTGGCGCAGTCCGGTAGCGCACTCGGCTGGGGGCCGAGTGGTCGCAGGTTCAAATCCTGTCATCCCGACTCACTGAAAGCCTTGATTTAGAGCCACTTATGGTTTTTGAGTCAAG
>CAZHJO010000230.1:0-5380 GCA_964532755.1 uncultured Maribacter sp.
TAACCCAACTTGTCCTCCAAAACCCAAAGCGGTTGCCTTATCCGTTGATGGGTATCCTGCGGTTGGGCTAGGATTTGCCGTAGGGTTGGGCGCTAATTCCAAGGTAGCGTAGTTAATTGTTGGTTCGATTCCTATTGAGAATTGATCTGACAATTCATAAGCCCAGGTAAAACCTACTTGCAACAAAATATAATCGGACTCAATTCTCCCGAATCCGCCCATATTTTGGGGCATGTTTATCGGATTTGTTGTACTCTCGGGGAAAGTCACCCCAAAACCACTGATACCAAAAGCAGAGGCTCCAAAGGTATGTTTACTACCTTCCTTACCCCAAACCATAGCTAATGCCGGCATAGGCGATAAAGGTCTATCATCTGGTGTTGTACCACTAAAAAAATTACCTGTTGGTTGGCCGCTTGTGTCAAACTCAGGTACCGTTGAATTCAATTCGGGTGAAGAAAAGAACAAACCAATATCGAACTTTACGATTTTGTCATCAAAAGTCGAGATTGCTGCTGGGTTCCATTGTAGTGCACCGGAAATATCCAAGGGTTGTGCTGTTGCTGCACCGCCCATTGACATATTAACGGCGCCAACACCCTGCATAATGTGACCCGACTGCGCTAAAACAGCGGTCGCAAAAATTAGAAACGATAAATTAAGAAATGTTTTTCTCATGATTATTGAGTTTATATAACCTCAGAAGCCCAGGATAAATACTATTAATTGATAAGCTTCCTCTGTTATCGATTGAATACTTAAAACACCTCAAAATTATTGTCGAAAAAAGTGAAGATTTATGACAAATGTCATAGATGGAATCCTGAAAGGAACAATATTCGGGATATGCCGATATCTATTGGAATTATTGGTTCAAAAAAAATCTTAATTGTTTGTTTATCAGAACAATAGAAAATGTTTTTTGTAACAAATGTTACAAAAGACATGAAGCAATATGACAAATGTCATATAATGCTCCTGTATATCAGGATAATTTTACAACAAGAAATTCAAAGTATCCTGGATGCTTGGATTTCCGCGATAAAATAAAAAGCATAATGAAAAATCTAGTAATATTAGGTGCAGGTACTTCCGGAACGATGATGGCAAACCACCTGGTAAAAAAATTACCAAAGAAAGAATGGAAAATTACGATTGTTGATCAGTATAAAACACATTATTACCAACCTGGATTCCTATTTCTTCCTTTTGATATCTATTCTGAGGACCAAGTAAAGAAAAAGGGAG
The DNA here is from genome assembly GCA_964532755.1 of uncultured Maribacter sp. GTDB lineage: Bacteria > Bacteroidota > Bacteroidia > Flavobacteriales > Flavobacteriaceae > Maribacter_A. Next base: position 1,249 of record CAZHJO010000230.1, read on the forward strand.
AAAAATTCATACCAAAAGGTGTGCACTACATACAGAAGAAAATTGAACAGATATTCCCTGAGGACAATAAAGTAGCATTAGAAGATGAAACATTGGATTATGATATTTTGATAGTAGCTACAGGGTCCAAAATCGCCCCTGATGAAGTAGAAGATTTGTTGGGCCCTTTGTGGCATAAGGATATCTTTGATTTTTATACCTATGAAGGCGCCTTGGCCCTTCGTAATAAGTTACGCGATTGGGAAGGAGGTAAATTAGTGGTTCATATTACCGAAATGCCAATCAAATGTCCCGTAGCACCTTTGGAATTTGCATTTTTAGCGGATTCCTACTTCAGCAAAAAAGGCATGAGGGACAAGGTTGAAATTACATATGTAACCCCATTATCAGGGGCATTTACAAAACCAACATGTACTACGGCACTCAACTACCTTTTAGAGGAAAAGCAGATAAAGATCGAAACTGATTTTGCCATTGAAAGGGTCGATAATGACAATAAAGCAATAATTGATTACGCCGATAAAGAAGTTCCTTTTGATCTATTGGTCACTGTCCCAACCAATATGGGCGATGAAGTCATTGAACGATCAGGCATGGGCGATGACCTGAACTTTATTCCTACGCACAAACATACGTTACAGTCAAAAGCACATAAAAATGTTTTTGTTATAGGTGATGCGACCAACGTACCAGCATCAAAAGCCGGATCTGTAGCCCATTTTCAAGCAGAAACATTAACTGACAATATTATCCTATTTACCAAAGGCTATAGACTCAAGGAAGAATTTGATGGCCATGCCAATTGTTTCATAGAAACAGGCAACAACAAAGCATTATTAATAGATTTCAATTATGATCAGGAACCCGTTCATGGTACTTTTCCTTTTGCCGGTATAGGACCGCTAAAATTACTAAAGGAAAGTGTTTTTAACCATTGGGGAAAGCTGGCTTTTCGATGGATATATTGGAACATGTTATTAAAAGGAATTGCGATACCCTTTGTCTCGAGAAATATGAGCTTTAAGGGTAAAAAATTTGATATTAAAGCGAACTAAGAATTATAATAAATTAAAAAAACAATTATGGATTTGACAATAGCAGGAATTAGATTGGATGTTACCGAAGAAGGGTATCTGACCGATGTATCCCAATGGAATAAAGAAATAGCCAAGGAAATAGCCCAAAATGAAGGAATTGAATTAACCGAAAAGCATTGGGAAGTAATTTCCTGGATTCAGGAACAAGTTAAAAACGAGGTAGCCTTATCAATCAGGGGGATTAAAAAAAGTGGGGTATTGAATATTAAAGAGTTCTATGCCCTCTTTCCTGGGGGACCACTCAAAAAAGCAACAAAGATTGCCGGTGTTCCAAAACCTAAAAGCTGTATTTAAACAAAAAATTAATCTTGATTAAAATTATAGATCATGGGAGAAACAAAAGTTAAAAAAATGCTCTTTATCCTTTCTAAAGCGACATTAGAGAATGTGTATGCCGCATTTGTAATGGCTAATGGAGCAAGAATGGAAGGCATCGAATCTGAGATATTCTTTACCTTTTTTGGATTGGAAGCCATTCAAAAGAAAAAATTGGAACGTTTACACGTGGCGACCGTAGGTAACCCTGCGATGCATATGCCGACCATGTTAGGCGGATTGCCGGGTGTTGAGGCATTAGCCACAAAAATGATGAAAAAGGAAATGGAAAAATTAGACATGCCCCCTGTTGGGGAGTTTTTGGAAATTCTTTCTGATTCAGGCTGTAAACTATGGGGCTGTAAGCTTGCCATCGATATGTTCCACCTAAAAAATGAGGATTTGATAGATGAATTGGATGGAATACTTACCATTGGTGATTTTTACAGTAGGGCTGATCAAGAAGGAACACATCTACTTTTTATTTAAGCACATCGTATAGCTTGCTATAACTTCTACAAGTTTATTTGAAAAATGAACCCTGATCGAATGCATCAGGGTTCATTGTTTATCTACTTACTATAAAAAGGTTGAGCCGATCTAGTCCTTTCCCAACTGGGTGAAATAGTCCAAATAATACCGACAATCACTTTGCATAGTTCTTAGGACCGGTCGATCTTTATCTTGCTTTTGAAGTCTCCCATCCACATCATGTAACAAATCCAGGCTTTTGGCCTTAAGTTCTTGGACAAGCTTGGGCACCAATTTAACCTGGTACAATTCAACGAGATTCATGGCCGTAGCACAAAAGTCGGCATCAAAGGCTTCAGCCTGCTTTAGGGCCAAACTCCTGCGAATGGCCAATGCTTGTTCAAAGTATTCCTCGGCTATGTCCAATTTTTTGAGTTCAAAACCAAAAAGTCCCAAATTATGAAGCGATGTAGCCAAGTAATGTGTGAATTCACTAGGATTGGTATCGGCTAAACCATTATACACAGCAATCGTATCACGACCATAGGCCATGGCTTTTTCATAGTTCCCCAATTCAGCATACACAATGCTCAAACTATTGGTAGTTGCCGCAACAAAAGGTATGAACTGTGCATTTTTCTTCGCTATTCCCTCGTACAAACGTAAGGCTTCTTCATATGTATCAAGCGCTTTTTTATGCTCATCCATAGCTTTATATGTAATCCCTAAATTATTTAGAACAGCTGCCAGAAAAGGAGTAAATGCCTTTGCATTCTTCAAGAACAAATCCTTTACCAAAACCAAGGTTTTGGAGTAATTGACCCTAGCGTCGAATAAATTGAATTCCTCTGTATATATATTGCCCAATTGGTAATAGGCACTTGCCTTCAGCTCCGAAGATTCATAATCAGGTATTTGATCATACGACCTAATCGCCTCCTTGTAATACTTCTTGGCATTAAAAAAATCCTCTTTCCCTAAATACGCCTCAGCCAATGCAAATTTGGTATTGGCCAAATGGGGATAATAGGCCTTATCGCCAGTTGCCGCCAAAGTAGTATAAATAGTATGTGCAGATTTACTACTTTGAATGGCTTTTCCAATATCGAATGCCATATATACAGCACCAATATTATTAAGAATGACAGCCTTTTCCCCTAAAAAATCAATTTCCGGAAAATTGCCATATAAGTCTAAGGACGCCTTAAAATGTGCAATTGATTTTTCAAGGTTCCGTGTTTTTTGAAACAATCTACCCAGGACATTATGCAGGTCAATTTTTTTCTGGATGGTTGATGCCAGCTTCAGAGCTTCTTCGTAATACCCGATAGACTTATCCAGTTCATTCTCCCTCAAAAATATTTCAGCATTACTTATTTGTTCCTCAAAAGAAGGCTTCATACTTCAAGATTTACAATTTATAATTCAACAATTTCACCACCATGGTTCCGCCCATTTTCCTTACATCGGGCAACATAATCTATTCGAGCCATTTCATCGTATTCGATTCCCTCAAAAAACAAGGTTTCTTTCTGCATATCCAATAGTTCAAACTCCTTTTCCTTCAATCTTTTTATCAAATACAACAAAGCTAATTCATCTGCATTGCCAACAAGCGAAACCAAGTACTTGCCAAAAAAAAATTTACCAATGGCCACCCCGAATAATCCACCTACCAATTGGTCTTCGTTCCATATTTCAACCGAATGGGCAACACCCTTCTTATGCATTTCCAAAAAAGAACGTACGGCACGCTCCGATAACCATTCATTGCTCATGCTCTCCTTAATATTATAGACCTTTTGGCATAGGCGGAGTACTTTTTCAAAATTGCAATTTATGCTCACGGTGAACCCACGTTGTAAGGTATCAAGTCGATCATCAGAAAGCTCAAATGAATCGATCATCAAAACAATTCTTGGATCGGGGGACCACCATTGTATATGCTTTAAGGGAAAATGCCAATAATAGATGCCACTGTTGTACGCCAAGAGCATCCGTTCAAATGACATATCACCTCCTACGGCAATCAACCCATCAATCGCAGCAAAATACGCCGGGGGGAACGCAATATTCTCCTTAGAAAGTTCAAAATAAGGCACCGGAATGTAGCTTTAATTAATTGATATCAGGTGAATCCAGATCGTGCAGTTCATCCAATTGTTTCAGGATAGTAAACGTTTTTTTTGCTTCCTCCTCGTCTACCACACTTATGGCAGCACCAACATGCACCATGACATAATCATTGA
>CAZHJO010000231.1:0-5281 GCA_964532755.1 uncultured Maribacter sp.
CGTACCTTGTGAAGTGAGCATATCGGTATTCATATTCTGTAAGAACATTTTGGCAGCCCCATAATCTGTTGTAATCGGCAATTGTGGGAATGCCTGACCGGCATAGGCAATTATTCCGATACGGTCACTTGCAAGCTGATTGATAATTTCCGAAACCAATCGTTTGGCCTTTTCCAATCGATTCGGAGCAATGTCCTCGGCCAACATACTTTTGGAAACATCAACCGCAAAAACAATATCTACACCTTCACGTTTAACAGTTTCCAATTTGGTGCCAATCTTGGGATTGACCAATCCTAAAGTTAAAAATGTGATTCCTAATAAGAAGAACAGCAATTTCAATGTTGCCTTGAAACTCGACCTATCCGGTGTCAATCTTTTCAACAGCGACAATTCGGCGAATTTTTTCTGTGTTCTTTTTTTCCAGATCTGGAGCAGCACGAACCACAATACTATCATCGGAATGATGAACAGTAGGTAGAAGTATATTTTTTCGTCTAATTGAATCATAAACTAAATAAAACTTCGGAAAAAGGTGTTACGCATAATCCATTCCAATAGGAGTAAGGCTCCTGCAAATAACACCAATGAGCGAAATTTTTCTTCGTATTTGTAATATTTGAATTCCTCAATTTCGGTCTTCTCCAATTTATTGATTTCGTCATAAATCGCCTCTAATTTTTCATTATCGGTCGCCCTGAAATATTTACCACCGGTGGCATCGGCGATCTCTTGTAGCAACTTTTCATCAATCTCAACTTGACGCATACCATATCTAAATGAGCCATCGGCATTATAAGCTATGGGTGAAAGGGCATTCCCATTCGTGCCAAGCCCAATAGTATATGATTTTATGCCATATTCCACAGCGAGGTCGGCAGCGGTTTGTGGTTCAATGAATCCTGAATTATTCACACCATCGGTCAAGAGTATTATGATTTTACTTATGGCTTTGCTTTCTTTTAGGCGGTTTACCGAAGTAGCCAATCCCATTCCGATTGCAGTACCATCATTCAATTGGCCATAGGTGATTTCACGTAGTGAATTCAATACGATCGATTTATCACTGGTTATTGGCGTTTTAGTAAAGGCCTCACCTGCATAGGCAACAAGTCCTATTCGATCATTGGGTCTTTTCCTAATAAAGGCTGCCGCTACCTCTTTCAAAGCCGAAAGCCGATTGGGTTTTAAATCCCTGGCCAACATACTCGATGAGACATCAATGGCCATTACAATGTCAATGCCTTTGGTGGTTTTTGTTCTTGTAGAAATATCCTCGGTCTGCGGTCTTGCCATGGCGACAATGATAGCCGCCAATGCCAAAAGGCGAAAAACAAATAATAACGGCCTAAGTTTGGGAAGGATACTGCCAGATGAAAATCCTTTTAAGCTCGATATTTTCAGCGAAGCTGATTGTTCATTGCGTTTAAAAAAATACCATATGATCACCAGTGGAAGCAATAATAGCAACCAAAAATATTCTGGATTGGCAAATGATATATTCTCTAACATTTAAGCTTCTGTTTTTACTTCAACTGTTGTCAATACCCTATTGATAATTTCCTGTGCATAGTCGTCCCCGTCTTGCCAAGTCAACAATATTTGCTGTTGAAAGCCATTTCCACCGAAACTAAGGATTATATATTTTCCTTTTATCAATTCTTGGGAATCAGGGATTTTGAATTTAGCGCTCCCAAAGGTCTTTATTCCTTTTACGCCGGTAACCGTTACGAACTCTTCTTGTTTTGTAATAATGTTTTTGGCGCCCTTATCCTCAAAGTTTTTTAAAAGTTGTTCAATGGTCTTTTCAAATTCTGGCTCTGCAGGCTGGGTAAAAGTTGTGGAAGTCGTAGCCATGGTCAAAAGTGCTTTGTCATCCCTGAACATAAAGGATTGTAGCTCTTTTATATTGGCTTTGGCTTCAACGGGGATTTTAATTTCTTGGCGGACCAATACTTCCGGTGTTTCTAAGTTTATAGGTGGAAATCCATAAGAACTTGCAACCCATTCGCTATCCAGAAGTTTTTTACTTGGGTGCCCGGCGACCGTATCCCATACTTTGGTCGCACCATAATAACTAACAAAGGCTACTGTAGAAATCAATATAACCACAAAGACCGATGCCCCAGCCATCAACCACTTTTTGCGTTGTTGCTTACGAGCCAATTCCTCTTGATATTCCTCTTGGGCCATTAGCTCTTCCAAGGTAGGTTCAGGAATGGCCTCATGTGTCTTTACGACGACCTGCTCAATGGCTTTCCTATCTTGCTTTGCAACAGTTGTCGGAGGTTTAGATTTCGCAAACTTTACTAGATCAGCCGTCTCTAGAATGTTTTTAAACTGTTTAATAGTGTCATTATCAAGCTCAAGTTCCCCTGCATCCTTCAACATCTCCAATTTGGTAATCAATTCATCAGTCGTACTCTCAAGAGCCGAAACATTAACATCCTCCTCTAGATAGGAACGAACAATATCCGTTAGTTCTGAATAGTATTGTTTGTATTCGTCTTGAATAAGGTATTTTGAATTATCCAATTTTTGCAATTCCAGTAACGCCCGGTCATATGGGGGTAGTAAAGCTTCTTTCTCGTCTTCGGTCAAAGGCTTCTTTCTGTATACGAACCAATAAATAAGCCCGGCAATAATCGCCAAAATGCTTACAATGAACAACAGTATTTTCCATATTCCTGCATTGCTTTTATCAACCTGGATCAAAGGTTTAATGTCGTACATTTTTTGGGCAATGGTATCAACAGGTACTGTAGCGACATCGATTCGCATGGAATCCGTGAAAAATCCTTGCCCATTGATTTCTATGCGTTGGGCCGGTAATTTATAGGAACCAGAATCGAATTGGGTGAGAGCGTAGGTCTTCAATAAGGTAATCCTATCCTTTTTTCTTGTGGTGTCAGTGGCGAAAGCTTCGACAGTTTCGAGCGGAGAAAAGGTTTGGCCTTCCGGGAAGATAACCATATCGGTTGAATCTACCTCAACGCTTACCTTGAATTGCAATTGGTCGCCGATCTTTATGAAAGTCGTGTCAACTTCTGATGAAACCTTTGGGGATGTTTGGGCAAAAACATTAAATGATAAGAATAACGAGCAAAGGAAAATGCTGTGCAACAATAGTACACCAAAAACCCTTACTCCAAACCCATAACTCTTAACACGCATTATCCTCTTCGTTTAAAATAGCCTAATAGCTTTTTTACATAACTCTCATCAACCCTACAATTAAGAATCCCGCAACCCGATTTGGTAAATGTCTCTTGGAAATAATTTACACTGTCCCTATGATGTTTACCATATGCCATTCTTACCTTCTTTGATTGGGTATTGATCAATTGTAGTGTGCCAGTTTCGGCATCCTGCATTTGTACCATACCCAAGTTCGGAATGCTTTCTTCGCGCTCATCGTAAATCCGAATTCCAGTTACATCATGCTTATTGCCTGTAATCTTAAGGGTACGTTCATAATCCGTTGCAATGAAATCTGAGAGGACAAAGACAATCGCTTTCTTCTTCATCACATTGATCAGATATTTCAAGGCTTCCGCAATATTGGTCTTGTTGCTCTTTGGTTTAAATTCAAGCAATTCACGAATTATTCGTAGAACATGAATCTTTCCTTTTTTTGGAGGAATAAAAAGCTCCACTTCATCTGAAAATAATATTAGACCCACTTTGTCATTGTTCTGCAAAGCAGAGAAAGCCAAAGTGGCCGATATTTCAGTGATAATCCCTTTTTTGAATTGATTTGCCGTGCCAAAAAGTTCAGAACCACTTACGTCTACCATCAACATCATAGTAAGTTCCCGTTCCTCCTCAAAGACCTTTATGTATGGCTCGTTATATCTTGCCGTTACATTCCAATCAATACTACGAACATCGTCACCAAATTGATACTGTCGTACCTCGCTAAATGTCATACCACGACCTTTGAAGGTAGAATGGTATTCCCCTCCAAAAATATGATCGGAAAGACGGCGTGTCTTAATCTCGATCTTGCGAACTTTCTTTAGTAATTCTTTGGTATCCATCTTTTTTAGTAAGACAGTATTCAGTACTCAGCACCTAATATTTAGCCATTGTTCGGTCGAACTATATTGGCAACTGCTCACTGCTGACTGTTCTAAGGTACTTCAATCTCATTAACAATTTTGTTGATGATCTCTTCAGAAGTAATATTCTCTGCTTCGGCTTCATACGTAATACCAATTCTGTGTCTAAGCACATCGTGCACTACAGCTCTTACATCTTCTGGGACCACATACCCCCTTCGTTTAATAAAAGCATAACACTTGGCAGCATTACCTAGATTAATACTACCACGAGGTGAGGCTCCAAAGCTAATCAGGGGTTTTAAATTTTCTAGGTTATATTTTTCAGGATAACGTGTTGCAAAAACAATATCCAGAATGTATTTTTCAATTTTCTCGTCCATGTAAACCTCCCTAACGGCTTTTTGGGCGCTTAAGATCTGTTTGGTAGAAACTACAGGTTTTATTTCATCAAAAGCACCTAAAAGATTCTGGCGCATTATCAGTTGTTCTTCGTTCATCTTAGGATAGTCGATAACCGTTTTCAACATGAAACGGTCAACTTGGGCTTCAGGCAATGGGTATGTACCTTCTTGCTCAATCGGGTTTTGGGTAGCCATTACCAAGAATGGTTTGTCCAAAATAAAGGTTTCATCACCAATGGTCACTTGTTTTTCCTGCATGGCTTCCAAAAGAGCGGATTGTACTTTCGCCGGGGCCCTGTTTATTTCATCTGATAAAACGAAATTAGCGAAGATGGGACCTTTCTTTATTGAAAAATCATTTTCCTTAATATTGTAGATCAATGTACCTACTACATCAGCAGGCAATAGGTCCGGTGTAAACTGTATTCTGCTAAAGCTTCCTTTAACAGCTTTGGCCAATGTAGTAATTGCGAGGGTTTTTGCGAGTCCGGGAACACCTTCCAAAAGAATATGACCTTGTCCTAAAAGACCAATAAGCAATCTTTCGACCATGTGTTTTTGGCCAACGATCACTTTATTCATTTCTAACATTAGGAGGTCTATAAAAGCGCTTTCTTGGGCTATTTTTTCGTTTACTGCGCTAATATCAACAGTGGTATTTTCTTCCATATATTCTAATACATTTTCTGGTAATGGTTTGTTTTGATCTTAACAGGGGTGCAAATTGAAAATTTATTCATTGTATCGCTGTTAACGATTGGTTAAAAAATGACGAAAGCCCCTATTTTTATGAAGTTTTTAAGTGATTTCTTTTTA
>CAZHJO010000232.1:0-5275 GCA_964532755.1 uncultured Maribacter sp.
AAAACACCCGCCAAATTTAACTCACAATCCGCATGGTAAGCTTACGGAAGCCCAACTACGCGGCAAGGATCTATACAATAGAAGTGTTGATAATTTTGGCAAGGTCATCCCAGAAAATAATAGATGTGTTACCTGTCATCCAGCACCACTATATACCGACCTCAAAACTTCGGATGTCAGCACATTGGCAGTAAGCGACGATTCAATTTTGTTCGATACGCCCCATCTGCACAATATTTATGCCTCACCGCCTTATTTGCATGATGGACGCGCCGCAACCCTCGAGGAAATTTGGACGATTTATGGCGAGGATGATAAACACGGACATGTTAACGATATGACCAAAATGCAATTAAATGATCTAATAGATTATCTGAAATCCATTGGAAGTTCAGAGTATGAGAGTAATAATTCCATAACACAACCTACCGCGGGTTTTAAATGATGAAATAACATATAAAATGAAAACACAAATTACACATTCAGTAGTACTCGTCCTTATAATGATTTTTGTAATAGGCTTATCAAGTTTTGTTCTACCAAAAGAACAATCAGTGGTAAAAACAGAGACCTCTATGACCGATGTAGGCAATACTGTATCAGAATTGGATAAACCAATGCCAGTATATGGCAATTGGAAAACCTATGACTCAAAGAATGGATTACCCGGAGACAAAGCTTATTGCGTTAAGATAGACGGTGAAAGAATTTTGGTTGGTACGCATGAAGGGCTGGCTGTATTTGAAGAAGGCGTCTGGAAGACATATACGACAAAAGATGGGCTTGTTCACAATGGGGTTTTATCTATTGATGTTGATCAGATGACAGGTGATGTTTGGCTCGGCACCATGGGAGGATTATCAAGGTGGGCGACAGGTAAATTTGAGAACTACACTCAAATGAACAGCGGTATGCCAAATGACTTGATCTATGGGGTTACCTGTGATGAGAGAAATGTATGGGTTGCCACTGGTGGTGGAGCAGGACTTTATGATACTTATACAAGAAAATGGGAGATATTTACAGAGGAAAATGCGCCAATGCATGAACCTTGGACCTATGGTATCTGTGCCAGCGAAGATAAAATCTTCATTGCCGCCTGGGGAGGTGGAATCATTGAATATACCAAAAAGACCAAAAAATTTAGGGATTATGTAGACCCGGATGGCAACATGGAAATTGATCTTTTCCCTGATGATGGTATTGTTCACGATATTACAACAGGCGCTTCATGGTCTAATGGCAATCTTTGGGTAGCTACTTATTTTGGGCTAAGTAAGTACGATGGGGTGCATTGGAAAGGTTATTTTGATCACGATAGTGGTTTGGCGAGTAATTTCATCAATTTTATTAAGGCTTCAGACAATGTTGCATTTATTTGTACTGATCAGGGTTTAAGCACCACAGACGGTAATAACTGGGTTACCTATACTACAAATGAAAATACAAACAAAGGCAAGACTACATTTTTAAATGGCACTGAAAAAAAAGAAGTGGCAGCGTCTACTTCCCTAGCACATAATTACATAATTGGGGTAGATGTGGATGGGGACCAGATTTGGGTAGCTACAGCTAAAGGAGTTAGCCATGGACAATTAATCAATCAAACATTTTGAAAATTAAATAGCTATAATAAACAACTTATAAATTGTAAAATATCATGGAAATCAAAGAAAAGGAAAAAGTCTTGATAGACTTATCAAAACTAACGGAAGGAGAGATATTGGAAATGAGAAAACTGGGAATCTTAACGGATGACCACAAAATAAGCAATACTGTTTATCCCCCTATCCATCTGGAGAGACCTCCTATTGCTAAACATGTGGTGCATGCACCGCATACGATCAATGAAGCCTATGACTATCAAAAACCGTCCTCTTTTTCACGTGCCTTAAGGTTGGATTTAGGTGAGTATAAAGTTGTGGTAATTTCAGGTACGGCAAGCGTAAATGAAGAAGGTCAACCAGAACATATAGGGGATTTCAAGGCCCAGTTATGGAGAACCTACGTCAATATCACCAATTTGTTGGAAGCTGAAGGTATGACTTGGCATGACGTAGTGCGTACAACCAATTACCTGAGGGATATTGAACGGGATTATGGTGAATTCAATAAAATTAGAACTTCATTTTACAATTGGTTGGGGCTTGACCCATTACCTGCCGCCACAGGAATACAGGCCCGATTATGTTGGGAAACCCTACTTGTGGAAATAGAGGCATACGCCATTTGTAAAGCAAATTAAATTAGGATGTTATGACAAAACGTAAGAATTGTGTCATCGAAGCTTTTCTTCTTGTTTTAATTCTATTCTTGAATACGCTAAACGGCCAAGAAGATAAAACAATGTATGGTAATACATCGAAAGAGATGTTCCCTTATCATAAGTTTCAAAAAGCCTATAAATATCATTTTTTGGAACCTATTCAATTTTATGGCGCTGGTCGTGATAAGGTACCACCAAAAGACCTCACTGAAGTTCGAATAGGATTTCTTGGTCCACTGGAAGGTTCGCCAATTGTACCTCTTGGAAAACAAATGTTGAATGGTTCCATTTTGGCAATAGAACAAGCCAATGAATCTGGGGGTTACAACAATCTCCCATTTAAATTAATGGTACATAATGATGCGGGCTTATGGGGAGCAGCAGCCAACGAAGTTGTTCACATGGATGAAGAGAAGGTATGGGCATGGCTTGGTTCAATCGATGATATTGTTTCGCACGTGGCACTAAGGGCAACTTTGAAAATGGAGATTATGATGGTAAATACTGGCGATCCCGATCCCACTTTTACCGAAACCAATATCCCATGGACAATACGTGTCATTAGCGATGACAGGCAAAGTGGTTACGCCTTGGCCTCATATATTTTTGACACCATGAAACATGACCGTGTTGCCGTTATGCGATGCAATAATCGGTATGGTCGGGTTGGCATTATGGAATATTCAGGGGTTGCTGTGCGCAAAGGACATCCCATGATGATAGAAGAGCGGTTTAGCATTGGTGAAACGGATTTTACCATGCAGCTTGAAAATATCAAAAGAGTAAATCCCGATGCAATTCTATTATGGGGCAATGCCAAGGAATCCGCATTGATATTAAAACAAATACGGTCGATGGGTATGAAACAACCTATCTATGCCTCTGATAGAGCAGTTTCCGAGGAATTCCTGGAAATTGCAGGAGCTGATGCCGAGGGTGTTGTGAGTACTAGCCCATATAATCCAGAAGCAAACAACCCTAAATTAAAAAAATTTCAAGCGGAATATACCAAACGCTTCAATATGAAACCCGATGTATTTGCCGCACATGCCTATGACGGCATGAACTTAATCATTGAAGCCATAAAAAAAACCGGACTAAATCGGGTTCTTATACGTGATGTACTTACTGATCTGGAAACATTTCAGGGTTATGAGGGAGTTACAGGAGCGATAGTTCTGGATGAATCCTGGAATGATATCGGTAAAATCTGGATGGCAACAGTAAAAAATGGAAAATTCAATTATTCTGAAACTCCCATCAACCAAACTATGAAATAAACCTACAAAAGCTAACATATAGTAATCCTAAACGTAAAAACATGGATATTCCAGTATGCGATTTTCAAACAGATATCAAAATCAAAGTCCCTTCACTTGTAGGTAATGCACAAAAGGAGAGAACATTGGTTAAGGTCAAGGACCTTGAGTTTGGAGCTTCAAAGGTTATCGTTATTGCAGGTCCTTGTGCGGTTGAGAGTAGACATCAACTTTTCACGACGGCAGAAGCAGTTCGAACATCTGGTGCTAAAATGATAAGAGGGGGTGCTTTTAAACCTCGCTCCTCTCCATATAGTTTTCAGGGCCTAGGTGAAGAAGGATTAATATTATTAAAGGAAGTTCATCAGGCAATGGGTTTACCGATAGTTACGGAGGTAATGGATACGAAAAAGGTTGAAATGGTTGCGAATTATGCCGATATTATCCAAGTAGGTTCACGAAACATGCAAAACTTTCCACTTTTAAAAGAAGTAGGGAAAAGTATGAAACCTGTGCTGCTCAAGCGTGGATTGATGGCGACTATCGAGGAATTTTTATTTGCAGCCGAATATGTCTTAAATCAAGGTAACGATCAGGTAATTCTTTGTGAACGTGGCATAAGAACTTTTGAAACAACGACAAGGAACACGCTCGATTTAAGTGCTGTACCCATGCTAAAACATCTAAGTCATTTACCGGTTATTGTAGATCCCAGTCACGCTACGGGTATACGATGGATGGTACCCATTATGGCCAAAGCAGCAGTAGCAGTAGGTGCCGACGGACTTTTATTGGAAGTACACCACAAGCCTGAAGAAGCTTTATGTGATGGTCCACAATCATTAAGACCAGATGAGTTCTCAAATCTCATGTTTGAGCTGCGTAAAATAGCTAAGGCAGCAGGAAGAGAAATAGCATGAATAAAGACCTGTTAATAATCATCCTTTTTTTTGGGTTGATGACACAATCACTGTATCCTCAGCATAATAATGCTGTAAATGGTAAAATAATAAAAATTGGTCTGTTAGTGAATGGCAGTAATAGCAATGCGGCCCAAAAGGCAGCAGAATTGGCAGTAAGTATTGCCAATAAGAGTGATGAATTAAATGGTTGGCAATTCAATGTGATTACGAGGTCTATGGAAGGACCATGGGGCACAGGCTCCAAAGAAGCGGTAAACCTTGTTTTTAATGAGAACGTATGGGCTATTCTAGGTTCACATGATGGAAGAAATGCACATTTGGCCGAACAGGTAATTGCTAAGACCAGAGTAGTGCATGTATCTGCTTGGGCGACCGACCCTACCCTGTCCCTAGCATACGTTCCATGGTTCTATAATTGTGTTCCCAACGATATACAACAGGCAGAAGTCCTGGTCAACGAAATAATCAAGAAAGAAAGAATCAATAAAATAGGCATATTTGTTCAAGAAAGTTATGATGCAAAAAAGGCAGTGAAGTACATGAAAGAGCGGATACAAGCGGTTGGCAATCAAGAACCTTACATATCCTCTTTTTTATTCGGCCTAAAAAGAACCACGGAAGCGGTAAAAGAGTTGAAGGATAACGCTGTTGAAGCCATTATTATTCTGGGTAATCAGAAGCAATCCTGGGCGTTATTGGGACTACTTCGTAAAAATGGGCTGAAGTTGCCTATTTTTGGAACCATATCAATGTTAGGGGCTCAGGATTTAGGCAGATTAAAGCACAGTGTTCCATTAAATTTAACAGTACCGAATTCAGGAGACTGG
>CAZHJO010000233.1:0-5271 GCA_964532755.1 uncultured Maribacter sp.
CTATCTTGATCAACATGTAGATAAGGAAGCAGACGTTTTCTTTATGCGATTGGAAAGTGATTTCGAGAACAATGGGCTTGATATAGTTGAGTTCAAAAAAGAATTTGTTTCAAACTTGGCAAAGCATTATCAAATGCAATGGAGTTTACATCTAGATGATGTCTTACCTAAAATGGCCATCTTCGTTTCTAGATATAACCATTGTCTTTATGATCTTTTAAGTCGATTTAATTCTGGCGAATTGAAAGCTGAAATTCCTTTCATAGTAAGCAATCATGAGGAATTGGGGAATATCGCCAGACAATTTGAAATACCATTTTATTATATT
The DNA here is from genome assembly GCA_964532755.1 of uncultured Maribacter sp. Taxonomy (GTDB): domain Bacteria; phylum Bacteroidota; class Bacteroidia; order Flavobacteriales; family Flavobacteriaceae; genus Maribacter_A. The sequence goes on from CAZHJO010000233.1 coordinate 329, forward strand.
CCGGTCACAAAAGATTCAAAAGAAGAAGCGGAAATGAAACAGTTAAAACTGTTGAAGGAACATCAAGTTGATTTCATTGTCCTTGCACGATATATGCAAGTGGTGAGCAGTACGTTGATCAATGCTTACCCAAATAAAATCATCAATATTCACCATTCATTTTTACCTGCTTTTGCGGGGGCCAAGCCATATCATGCAGCCTTTGGGAGAGGCGTTAAGATTATAGGGGCTACCAGTCATTATGTAACTGAAGAACTTGATGCCGGCCCCATCATCGAACAAGATGTGACCACCGTTTCGCATTCCCATACCATAAAGGACTTTATAGCCAAGGGCAGGGACCTGGAAAAAATTGTGCTCTCAAGAGCTGTGAACCTTCATGTACAACGAAAAACCATGGTCTACAATAACAAGACCGTTATTTTTTCTTAAGAAGAGTTGAATTAAAACATAAACATGAGAAGAAACCTATTACTACTACTACTTGTCCTCCAAAATTATGCTTGTAGTGAATTACAGCAAGTTGTAAACCAATTACCACAGGGAGAAAATGGCATCAGTAATTTGCAAATTGCCCAAGGTTTAAGGGAAGCTTTGGATATGGGTATAGATAAACAAGTTAGTAAATTAACCAAGACCGATGGATTTTATAAAAACAACTTGGTCAAGATTTTGCTGCCCGAAGAACTCCAAAAAGTTGATAAAACCTTGAGAGACATTGGACTTGGAAATTTAGCTGATGAGGGCTTGAAAGTCCTGAATAGGGCTGCGGAAGATGCAGTAAGTGAGGCAACACCCATTTTCATCGATGCCGTAAAAGGGATTACCTTCAATGATGCGAAAAACATACTTCTAGGCAGCGATGACGCAGCAACACAATATCTTACGAATGCCACTCAAACAGCGCTATACGCCAAATTCAATCCTGTTATAAAAAATTCGTTTGGGAAAGTAGGTGCTGATCAAATCTGGAATAATCTAATAACGAGATACAACAATATTCCGCTTACCAAAAAGGTAAATCCGGACCTTACCGATTATGTAACCACAGAAGCGCTTAAAGGGGTTTATACCATGATAGCCATTGAAGAAAAGGAAATAAGAACAAAAGCTTCATCGCGTACGACCGATCTCTTAAGAAAGGTATTTTCACTACAGGATTAAAATTTAAATTTTTAGCGAAAGTCCAACAATAATTCCATCTATAGCCCGTTATAAAAGAAAAGGTGATATAACAAATTGCTGATTCTTACTTAGCCCATGTCAATGGTTAATTAAGGACTTTAGAACCGAATTATTTGAGTTAGTAATTTTTTGAGTTAGTTAGTTAAAACCGGTGGGAGCACCGGTTTTTTTTATGATTTACGCATTTGTCATTTACATATTCGAGTTCCTTTACCAATTTCCGTACCTACAAATAACTTCACTTCTTTTCAATAATTTCTTGGGTAAACTATTATCGGGGATTACTTTTTTAAGATTTTTTTAAGTTTTTGATTTCATTTATTAACTAACTTGAAACAAGCTAATTCATCAACGAAATGAGGCATTTGGGAGTCTTAATTACATTTATACTACTGTATAACAACACTTCTTATCCCGTTTCATCCACAGACCTAAAAGGTGAAATATCTTCTGATTATAGTCAAGCCTCAGATAAAATCATGGGGTTCGTCAAAGGTAAATTTATTACAAAAAATCGTGTAAGTGTATTAAAATCAGATGAAGCCGATAATGAAACTTATAGTTTTATTGAGCCCCCACTCAACCAGAAATTTGACCAGATTTCTGAAAAACACCCACCTAAGTTAAACATTTTGTCATTCTTATATCTCTATGTGGCACTCATAGGGTTTTATATAGCAGCTATTATCCATTTCAATAAAAAAATTGATCGCGTAGCAAAAATTCTTATTAGTAGTTTCATCTTTATCCATTCCATTTTCATATTCCATATTTGTCTCAATATGACCAATTATCAATACCAATATCCCCATTCCTTTAGAATGTCAACTTCTTTCTCTTTTCTATATGGGCCATTGCTTTATTTTTATTTTAAACGAATAACCCAACAATACAGATTTAAGAAAACGGATTTGTTTCATTTAGTACCAACATTATTATTAATAATTGTACTATTTCCTTATTATGTCTTATCGGCTGATGATAAATTGTCTTTAATGATAGACCGAGTAACTACTGGAAGAGGTTTTATCGATTTGGCCATTATTGTTTTAAAGCTCTCGTCCTTGATTATTTATGGCTATTTTATACGCAAAGTATATCTAAAGTCTAAAATAGTAAAAGGGTTAAGTCAAGAAAACAGATCCTGGCAAAGAAATATTTACGCAATTCATTTTAGTTATATTGGTTGCTATGCCATTTATGGTGTTTTATTAGGCAATGAAATCACATCAGGTTTCTTGTTTCATTTACAAGTGGTATTAATGGCCTCGATGGTCATGTATATTGGGTATTCTGCAAATGTTCAACCAGGTGTTTTCAGTGGTGCATTGACATTGGAAGATAGATTGTTCTTTAAATATGAAAAGTCTGGACTTACAAAAAGTCTATCACAAGAACTCAAGAACAGTTTAATCGACCTTATGGAAATTGAAAAGATATACAAGGAGAATGATATAAACCTTGAGATTTTGGCCAATAGATTGAATACCACTAGGCATAATGCCTCCCAAGTGATCAATGAACATTTTGACTTAAATTTTCATGAATTCATTAATAAGTACCGCATCAATGAAGCTAAAAATATTTTTAATCTTGATTATCAAAAGAATCTGAATATCATTGATGTTGCTTATGAAGTCGGCTTCAACAACAAAGTAACATTTAATAAGGCCTTTAAAAAAGACACTAATTTAACTCCGAGTGAATATCAAAGAATAATCGTTAAGGCATCAGTGTAAATCTTCAGTAAATATTCATCGGAAACGTAAACGTTTATAAGACTTTCCTAAGAATCGCTTCATAGCACCTTATTTTGATTTCTACTACAAAACTGTAAAGCAGCTCTGAAATCATACTTGTATTAGAAACTTCTTTTTAATCTTTAGAGTGATGTTTGAATTAGTCATCAAACAAATTCAGGGCTGCGCTTTACATATAGGCCCATACATTCAAATAAACTTCTGCACTTCGCGCCCATTTACCCAAATGATAGGTACAAACAGCACTTCCTAATTGCTATTTATAATCTTAAAATGCTGAATAACAGTGTTTTAATTAATTATTCGATGACTAAATAATATAACATATTCGAGTTATTCTGTTAAAAAAGGTAAATCATGAGTAAACATTCATCGGAAAAGTAAACGTTTATAAGTCTTTCCCAAAATTATGTTAAGAGGATGTTACTTTGATTTGAATGACTAATTGAATGTACAACAGCTCTATAATAAAGACTCTTTAATACACTCTTATGAATGTATTTAAAAGGGCGAAATGCTATTCAAACACTGTTTACTAGTAGTCACTTCATAACTAACCCATTAAAATTCACAAGTATGAAAAAAAAATGTATTTGGGTGTTTATGCTTTACCTCATTGGGATATCATGGGCGTATTCACAAGAAAAAACTATTTCAGGTAATATTACCGATGAAACCGGGATTCCTTTGCCCGGAGTCAATATTCTGATTAAAGGTACAACAATAGGAATCCAAACAGATTTTGATGGCAATTATGCCATACAGGCCAATGAAGGGCAAGTTTTGATCTTTTCCTATATAGGTCAAAAAACAGAAGAAAGAACGGTCGGGGTTTCAAATACAATAAATCTTCAAATGCTCCAGGATGCACAGGCATTAGAGGAAGTGGTTGTAACTGCATTTGGTATAAAAAGAAATCCTAAAAATCTCGGATATGCCGTAAGCAAGGTCGAATCTGAGGATATTATTGAAAATTCAGAACCAGACCTAGTTCGTTCTTTATCCGGGAAGGTTCCCGGTGTGAACGTAAATTTTTCCACTGGTGTGGCAGGTGCATCGAACCAAATAAACATTAGAGGAGCAACTACTTTTGGCGGCTCGTCGCAACCCCTTATTATTGTTGATGGTATTGCCTATGATAATTCTCAGACTACAACTGCGGATTTAGGTTTTGCAAGTGGCCAATCGCAAGCCGGTGGAGGTTATGAATCCGGTCTATCATCCCTTGACCCCAACGATATTGCTTCGGTCAACGTCCTAAAAAGTACTGCGGCAGCAGCTCTGTATGGTTCGAGGGCTGCCGATGGCGTTATCGTCATTACAACCAAATCAGGATCCAGTACCAATACAGCTAAAAAATTGAACGTTACTTTTAATTCCGGTACTTATTTTGAGAAGATTGCCAATTTACCGGAATACCAAAACACCTATGGTAATGGGGTGAATTTTGGTTATGTCAACGCCAATGGCTCTTGGGGTCCCCGGTTCGATTCACTAGCGACCATTCCGACTTGGCCAAACTTGTTGAACGCATTTCCTAACCAATTTGGCCCTACTGTTCCCTACAAAGCACAGCCAAACAATGTAGAAAACCTATTTACGACCGGAACGGTTTTTGACAATTCTGTCAACTTCTCCTACGGAGGTGAAGATGGCAGTTTTAGCGTTACAGTCTCAGATTTAAATCAGGAAGGCTACATACCTTTCAATACCTTTGACAGGACTTCAGTTTCAGCAGGCGGTACTTTTAAACTGCAAAATGGGATCACCATAGGGGGATCATTAAGCTATTCGGATACAAAGCAAGTTGGAGGCTTTTTTGGCGAAAACCAATTTGCGGGATCGGCGTCATCCTTTGCTAGAACGCTCTGGCTTGGAAGAGTTTGGGACACAACTTTACCTTATGAGCATCCGGTAACCGGGGCTTCGGTAACGCCAAACAATGGTTGGGACCATCCGCTTTGGTCTTGGGAACACGATCAGATCATTACCAATACC
>CAZHJO010000234.1:0-5260 GCA_964532755.1 uncultured Maribacter sp.
AGCTACATCATTTGCCTTTTGTTCTTCTTTGGATATGTTAAACGTTGTTCCTAAAACGGCCTTAAGATCTTCAGGTATTAAATCAGCTGCATTTACCTTGCCCGCACCTGCTAAAGCCATTTCAATGAAGTTACCCATACCCAATTTTAATAATTCCTGATCTTTCATATCCATAACCTGATCAATAAAATGGTCAATGAAGATATCTACCTGCACTTCAGAGGCAGCTGGGGTATTTGTTTTCGGGAGGAAGATGTCTACCAAATGTGTAATAATAGCACCTTCTTGCTCAGAAAAGAATTCAGGGGTCCATGCTAGCTCATTTTGCGTCTTACAACTTTGAACAATACTGATCAATGTTGGAGTCGCCACCACATAACCCAACGACAATCCCAAATTTTGCAGTGCTTTTCTTCTATCCATTACAAATTTCCTTTTTTAAATTCTTGGGCTGCATGGTTAGCCGCTCTGGCCGTAAATGCCATATAGGTTAACGATGGATTTACGCAGCTGGCCGAAGTCATGAAAGCACCATCGGTAACGTAGACATTTGGCACATCGTGTATCTGGTTGTAACCGTTAAGTACCGATGTTTTGCGGTCTCTACCCATTCTTGCCGTTCCCATTTCATGGATACCAAGGCCAAGGGCCCCTGGTTCATCATAGGGTTCTACATCTTTTAAACCAGCTTTTTCAAGCATTTCAACTGCGGAATTCTTCATGTCTTTTCGCATTTCCCATTCATTCTCCTTGAATTCGGCATCGAAGGTCACGGTAGGCAGTCCCCATCCGTCAAGCTTGTCATAATCCAAGGTCATTCTATTGTCTTGGTATGGAAGGACCTCTCCAAAGCCTCCTATGCCAAAGGTCCAATTCCCTGGTTTAAGAATAGCTTCTTTCAGATTTTTACCAAAGGCCATTTCAGCGATACTATCTTCCCAATTATTTCTATCCGCCCCACCTTGATAACCAAAACCACGTATATACTCCTTTCGGTTAGTTTCACCGCCAAGATTTCTAAAACGCGGTAAGTAAATTCCTCCAGGTCTTCTACCTTTATAATATTTATCCTCGAATCCATCGTATTTGCCCGAAGCGCCAACACCCAAATGGTGGTCCATTATATTGCGACCCAGTTGGTCAGAATCGTTGCCCATACCATTTGGGAAGCGGTCTGATTTTGACTGCATAAGAATTGATGTTGAAGCAATGGCAGAAGCACACAGAAAAATTACCTTTGCCTTGAATTCAAAGGTTTCCTTGGTTTCCCTATCAATTACTTTAACTCCCGTTGCTTTTTTGGTATTTGGATCATAGATGACCTCATGAACAATTGAATCAGGTCTTAGGGTCATATTTCCCGTGCGTTCTGCTGCCGGTAAGGTTGATGATAAGCTACTAAAATAAGCTCCAAAAGGGCAACCTCTAATACAGCGATCTCTAAATTGGCATCTTAATCTGCCCTCAAAATACTTGTCGCTATTAATATGGGCAATACGACCACCAGTAAGTACCCTATCATTAAAATTCTCGGCAATTTTTTCCCGAACGTGCTGTTCCAGACAATTCAATTCCATCATAGGTTCAAACTGCCCATCGGGTAATTGTGTCAGTCCTAATTTTTCACCAGTAACCCCAATATAGGACTCTACCTTATCATACCAGGGTGCAATATCCTTATATCTTACAGGCCAATCAACCGCAATTCCTTCTCTGGCATTTGCCGTAAAGTCAATTTCACTGAACCTATAGCTGTGTCTTCCCCATTGTAAGGAACGACCACCCACATGGTATCCGCGCATCCAATCAAATCTCTTGGTTTCGTTGTAGGGATGTTCAAGATCGTTTACAAACCATTCGGCACTTGCCGCCTCGGTTGTATAATTGGTTCTGCTTTGTTTTGGTTGTTTGGCAATCATTCCTTTAGTAGGTTGCCCACCATTTGGAAAATCCCAGGGATCCATATGGGCCGTTGTGTAGTCTTTAATGTGTTGCACCATTCTACCTCGTTCAAGGACCAAAGTCTTCAAACCATTTTCACATAATTCCTTGGCTGCCCATCCCCCACTAATACCTGTACCAACAACAATCGCATCATACGAATCTTGTTCGTCATTGTAATAAAACTTACCCATGTATTAATTTGTTTACCCTTTAAATGTATTAAATATTAAATAAATTTTCTACATTTATTAATTCTGGGATGCCCATAAAGGACCACTCAATCGTTGTAGTGCAATCATATCCAAAAATAAACTTTGATCTTAATAAAAATGAAAACAAAAAATGTCCTCAAAACAGGCAATTTACTAGCTTTAACACTCCTTGTCGCAATTCTTTTTTCCTGCAAGGAAACCAAAAAAGGGCTTACTGAAAAAGTAAAAGCCACAGAAATGAAGGCTGATACTTCAGAACCGTTTTTTGAATTGTCTTTGGCACAATGGTCAATAAATAAAATGATCCGTAAAGACGGGGTTGACCCTTACACCTTTGCTGAAAAAGCAAAAGGATGGGGATTTACCGGACTGGAATATGTGAGTCAATTATATCCTGCGGATCTTGAGAACAATGAGTATTCAGAGGAAGCCATTAACACCTTTGTTGAAAAATCGAATGCTGAAGCCAAAAAGTATGGTATGCAGAATGTGTTGATTATGATTGATAGACAGGGTAATCTAGCAGTTAGTGACGCCGCTGAAAGAAAAGCAGCTGTTGAAAGGCATTTTAAATGGGTTGATGCCGCTGCTGCAATGGGGTGTCATTCGATAAGGGTAAACCTTGCTGGAAGCGAAATTCCGGAAGAGTGGATGGCTAATTCTGTTGACGGACTTACCCAATTAGCCACCTATGCAAAAGACAAAAACATCAATATTATTGTAGAAAATCATGGAGGCCTCTCATCGAATGGAGCTATGCTGGCAGAAGTCATGACAAAGGTGAACATGGACAATTGCGGTACCTTACCGGATTTTGGTAATTTCTGCATAAAGCGTTCTGCAACAGGTTGCGAAGAGGAATATGACAAGTATAAGGGTGTTAAGGAGTTAATGGTACATGCTAAAGCAGTAAGTGCCAAATCACATGATTTTGATGAGGTGGGTAATGAGAAAGATATTGATTATACAAGAATACTTCAAACGGTTAAGGATGCTGGCTATACAGGTTTTATTGGTGTGGAGTACGAAGGTAATGTTCTTAGTGAGGAAGATGGAATAATCGCTACCCGTGATTTGTTGCTGAAAGCAGCGAAGATGGTGAATTAATAACACGAATTTCTATGAAGTTTTTTTTTAATGAATTATTTGACTACAACTTTTATTGCAATAAAAAATGGATTGAGATATGTAATAATTTAGATAGTGTACCCGAAAAGAGCATGGAGCATTTCAGTCACATTCTAAATGCACATCATATCTGGAATAGTAGAATTTTAGCTGAACCCGCGGAACTTAGCGTGGCACAACAACATCCAATAAAGGAATGGGGTGAGTTACACTATGAGAACCAGAGAAGGTCTTTTGAAATCATTACAAATGCGGATGATTTTGAAAAACGAATAGACTATGACAACTCGGAGGGCAGACTGTTCATTACTACATTGCAAGATGTACTCTTTCATATTATAAACCATTCTACACATCTTCGTGGCCAAATAGTAATGGATTTCAAGAATAACAAACTTGAACCTTTGGCCATGGATTATATGCATTACAAGCGCTAATTTGAAAAATAGATGAATACAAAAATTCGAGTGCAATTATCATTTATGATGTTCCTTGAATTTTTCATTTGGGGTGCATGGTATGTGACCATGGGCATTTATTTGCCAAATTCATTGAAATCATCAGGATCCGAGATTGCCATGGCGTATTCAACCCAATCCTGGGGAGCCATCATAGCGCCTTTTATCATCGGTCTCATTGCTGATCGTCATTTTAATGCCGAACGAATTCTTGGGGTATTGCACCTTATTGGGGCCTTTTTAATGTACCAGTTGGCCAATGCCACAGACTTTACCATATTTTATCCCTATCTCTTGGGGTATATGATTTTGTATATGCCCACATTAGCATTGGTGAATTCTGTTTCTTTCAGTCAAATGAAGGATCCAGCCAAGGAGTTTTCATTTGTCCGGGTTTTCGGCACTATAGGATGGATTGTGGCGGGAGCAACCATAAGTTATGTTTTTCATTGGGATTCAGAAGAGGGCGTGGCTAATGGAATGCTTAGGAATACCTTCCTCATGACAGCAGTGGTCTCCTTGATTTTAGGACTTTTCAGTTTTACTTTGCCCAAAACCCCGCCCAAAGCATCAATGGGAGCGAAAGTTTCAATTTCGGATATTTTGGGGTTGGACGCTTTGAAGCTTTTAAAGGATAGGAACTTTTTGGTGTTTTTTCTAGCCTCTGTGTTCATTTGTATCCCATTGGCATTCTACTTTCAACATACAGGACAGTTCATAGGTGAAATTGGTATTTCAAATCCTGCCGGAAAAATGGCTATCGGCCAAATTTCCGAAATTCTCTTTATGCTTTTATTGCCATATTTTTTCAAAAAATTTGGATTTAAAAAGACCATATTGGTGGCTATGTTGACCTGGGGCATTCGTTATATGCTATTCGCTTATGGTGATGCCGGGGAATTCACATTCTTTATTCTGATTGGTATTGCCCTGCATGGTATCTGCTATGATTTTTTCTTTGTCTCTGGACAGATTTATACCGATAGTAAAGCTGGGGATAATCATAAAAGCGCAGCGCAGGGGTTAATAACATTGGCGACCTACGGCGTTGGTATGTTGATTGGTTTTTGGATAGCCGGTAAAATAACCGATGCCTATCTTTTGGAAAATGGTTCACATATATGGAAATCGATCTGGATGTATCCAGCTGCATTTGCATTCTTTGTGCTCATTTTCTTCGCACTTTCTTTCAAAAAAGAAAAAATCACGTATAAAACTTAGAATTATTATATAAATTGAAAATCATTATTTCTTAAATCCTTAAATACTATAATTCATGCCAAAAAAATTAAGACTTGGAATTTTGGGAGGTGGCGGAGACTCTTTAATAGGGGTCTTACACCGTGTTGCATCACAAATAAATGACAATTATGAAATCGTAGGCGCGGTTTTCAATCCTGATTTTAAATTGAACAAGGCATTTGCAAGGGAGATAGATGTGCCATTGAATAGAATCTATGAAGATTTTGACACCTTCATCGAAGAAGAAATGAAATTGCCTGAGAATGAGCGAATTCA